>JBMORB010000348.1:0-9342 GCA_049320925.1 Thermodesulfobacteriota bacterium
CCGCCGCAGGCGGGCGAGTTCCTGACCGCGCCGAAAAAAGCATTCGCGCGAGGGAAGCCGGAGGCCAAGCTGCCAGGGCATGTTTTCTTTTGGTCCTTTTCTTTGCGCCAAAGAAAAGGACACAACCAATCAGAATAAAAAGTCAGAATATTAAAGGGGCTGCTGTACATAGGGATGGATTTCCATCCCGGTAACAATTTGAGTTAAATAAGGGGGAATCCAAGTGCAACGACTATCCAAAACCGACGCCCAGAAACGGGCCGACCGGATCGCCGCTTTTCAGCAGGAACTCACGGCCCTGGAAAAGGAGCAGGTGTTCCGTCTGGATGCGGCGCAGAAGGCGTCGGTGGCCGCCTATCACCGGGGACTTCTGGAGACATTTGCCGCCGGATTTGATATCGACACCAGCCGCCGGGAAAAACAGCTCAGCCTGGGCATGCGCATCGCCTCTTTTCTGGGCGCCCTGGCCCTGGCCGCCAGCGTGTTTTTCCTTTTTTACCAGTTCTGGGGACGCTTCTCCACGCCGGTTCAGGTTGTTATTCTGACCGCCGCGCCACTGGCGGTCCTGGCCCTGACCGCCCTGGCCTCGGCCCGGGAGCCCTCCGGTTATTTTGCGAAGATCTTCGGCATGGTATGCGTGGCCTGTTTTGTGCTCAACCTGGTCATGCTGGGCCGGATATTCAACATCACACCGTCGGAAAACGCCTTTCTGGTCTGGGCACTGTTTTCTTTTCTGCTGGCCTATGCCATTGACGCCCGGCTCCTTCTGGCCGCGGCCATCATCAGCCTGGCCTGTTTTCTGTCGGCCCGGGCCGGCACCTGGTGGGGCTGCTACTGGATCTATTTCGGCTCCCGGCCGGAAAACTTCTTTCCCGCGGCCATTCTTCTGTTCGTGGTTCCTTTTCTTATCACCCACAGGACCTTCTCCGGGTTTGACGTCATCTACCGGGTCTTTGCCATGCTGCTGCTTTTCCTTCCGGTGCTGGTGCTGGCTAACTGGGGCGCTGCCAGCTACCTGGACATCGACCCGGAACTCGTCGAATACCTTTACCAGGCGGCCGGGTTCGGGGTCAGCGCCCTGGCCATCTGGGCCGGGCTTCGCAAAAACTGGCCCGACGTGGTCAACACCGGCACGGTCTTTTTCGTGATCTTCCTGTACACCAAGTTCTTTGACTGGTGGTGGGAGTGGCTGCCCAAGTACATCTTCTTCCTTATCGTGGCCCTGACCGCCATTCTGGCCCTTCTGGTTTTCAAGCGGCTCCGCGGCATCGGCGTTCGAACAGAGGAGGTGGCATCATGAAAAAACGCCTTTCTTCCAGGGTCCTTTTTATTCTTGCCTTTGTCCTGCTGGTTGCTGTCAACGGCCTTGTGATCTTTGGCGTGGCTTACAACCGGTCCGGCGAGCCGGACGCCGTCGTGGTGCTGTCGGAACGGGAATTTCACCGGCCCTATCATAAAATCGACGAGGACAGCGGCATGGCCCTTGTTCTGGACTGGCAGGCCCTGGGCCGGCAGCGTTCGGACCGTTACGACTGGTACGATTACCGGTCCCGGTACCCCGAGTGGCTCGACGCGGCAAAGCTTCGGAAACTGGGGTTTGATGTGGACCGCTACAGGGACCGGGACCGGCACGGGCCCGACACGCCCATGCAGGTGTTTGTCGTGCTGGAACTGGGCGGTGAGCCTTACCGCCGGTTTTTGGAGCGGGCCGAGGCCGCGTTTGGGGATATGGAGGCCCGATACCGGGCCAGCCCGGATGACGAGCAGGTGAAAAACGACTACAACCATTTTAAGAACCGCATCCAGGACGCGCGCACCCGGGATTCCCGGCTGTTTGCCGTTGACGCCGGCGCTGATCCGGCGGCGCTGAGGCGGCACTACACCGACCGGACCCGGTTTGTCATCGCACCGGCCCTTGTCACCATCGATACCTTTTATTACGGGAACAGCAGAAAAGAAGATGTTGTGGGCCGCATTCAGAAACTTAGCGTGGAACAAGTCCATGTGCCGCGCAAGCACAAACGGATATTCGCCGGCACGGGCGGCCAGGAGAGGCAGTCGTTTCAGGTCGAGGTGGCCTATGGGAAGCGCCTGGAGCCCTGGATCCGGTCCGTAACACAGCAGGGGGCGCCCCGGTGAAAAAGCGACTGGCCGCGATATTGACCGTTTGCTTCTTTCTTGCCGCCGGCCTGTCCCTGTGGCCGGGCAATCCGGCCGGAGCCGTCCCCCCGCCACAAAAGCAGGTCACTGTTCTTTTTGTCGGGGACACGGCTTTTGGCGAGAACTACCAGGAGGCCATCGCCGGCCGGGGCGGCATCAGCATTCTGCAAAGCCGGGGATATGACTACGGGTTCGAAAAACTCAAACCGCTGATACAGCGCGCCGATGTCGTTGTGACCAACCTGGAGACGCCCCTGACGGACCTGCCCGCTTCTCCCCTTTCAGGCCGGAAGACCTATCTCCACTGGAGTGATGTTCGAAAAGCGCCCCCCGTGCTTCAGAAAAACAGAATGCGCCTGCTTTCCCTGGCCAACAACCATACCCTGGATTACGGTCTCCAGGGGCTGACCCAGACCCTGAACGTTCTCAGGCAGAACGGCCTGCACGCCTTTGGCGCGGGCGCAAACGAACCCGATGCCGCCAGACCCGCCGTTCTTGACTTTTCAATAAACGGCAGGCCGCTTCGCGTCCTGATCGCGGCCGGGTTTGAATACCGGTCCTCTTATGAGACCGCCTACGCGTTTTACGCCCGGAAAACAACCGGCGGTGTCAACGAATGGTCTGTCCCCAAAGCCACGGCACAGATTCAGGCACTGCGAAAAGCGAACCCCGACGCCTTTATCATCGCCTTTCCCCACTGGGGGAAAAACTATCAATGGAAAACAGCCGGCCAGACCGCCCTGGGACACGCGCTGATCGACGCGGGCGCGGACCTGGTCATGGGCCACGGCGCCCACCAGCTTCAGGAGATCGAGCCGTATCGCGGCCGCTGGATTATCTACAGTTTGGGGAATTTTATGTTCAACTCCCCGGGCCGGTACGAAAAAGAGTCCGGTTTCCCCTTCAGTCTGGCGGCGCTGCTGACAATCACGGAAAAAAACGGCGGTTTGGACTTTGGGCTGAGGCTTTATCCCATCCTGAGCGACAACCGGATAACGGGCTATCAGACCCGGCCAGTCACGGCAAAAGAGTTTGAATCCATACATAAAAACATCATCACCCACAGCATCGATCCCGGCTTTCTGCAAACAACGCTCACCCGTGGCCGCGATGAGGCAGGCCTGTTTTTCACCTTTGGCGCGGCCACGGCCCGGCACGACACGATCCATCATGCATCTGATTGAAAGCAAAGAGCTATTTACACAAAAAAGTTTTAAAACGCGCCCGCAGTTCGTGATTGTTTTCTTGGCCCGCATGGTGTAAAACCCTCATGCAGGAAGTGTTACAGACCCATTAAAAAATGATGAAGCCGTAAAAACGCGCGGAGGTCGCGTGGATCATGCTGAAAAAATTTTTACCTAAGGAAACCGGGTTCTTTGATTTCTTCGAAGAGCACAACGCCCTTGTCACCAAGGCCTGTGAAAATCTGATCAGGCTTTCCGAAAACGGTGCGGACGTGGAGTCTATTTGCGCAAAAATCAAGGAGATCGAGACCCGCGCCGACCGTATCACCCACGAATGCATGTCCTCTCTTCACCGGACCTTTATCACCCCTTTTGACCGCAACGACATTCGCCGGCTCATGACCCGGCTCGACGACACCCTGGACCTGATCGAAGAGGCCACCACCTGCATCAGTCTCTACGAAATCAAGGAAATAAAAACCGAGTTCCAGGCATTTTCCAAGATTCTGTTGAATTCCTCCAAGGCCATCGGCGAAGCCCTGAAGCTGCTCCGGCGCATTCACGACCCCGACGCCATCAGCGAGATATGCAAATATGTCTCCAAGCTGGAGCAGGAAGGGGACTTTGTGCTTCACACGGTCATGGCAAGGCTATTTAAGGAGGAAAAGGACCCCTTTACCCTGATCAAGTGGAAGGAGATATTTCAACTGCTGGAAAAGGCCACGGACAAATGCCATGACGTGACCAACACCATCGAAGGCATTGTGATCGAGGCTTCATAATATGGACTGGGCGCTGGTTGTCGTTATCCTCACCGTGGCGGTGGCTCTGGTGTTCGACATGATCAACGGGTTTCACGACTCGGCCAACTCCATTGCCACCGTGGTTTCCACCCGGGTCCTTACTCCGGGCGTGGCCGTTTGGTGGGCCGCGTTTTTTAACTTTATCGCCATGTTCTTCTTTGCCCCCCGGGTGGCCAACACGGTTTCCAAGATCGTCCACATCAACCCTTCGGACCCGGTGTTTATCTATGTGGTGCTTTCCGGCCTGATCGGCGCCATCGTCTGGGACCTGATGACCTGGTGGTGGGGCCTTCCCACCAGCTCCTCCCACGCCCTGGTGGGCGGATTTGCCGGCGCGGGCATCGCCTATGCCGGGTGGGACATCATCAACTGGGACAAAATCTGGATCACGGTCAAGTTCATTCCCCTGGCCCCCCTGATGGGAATGATCATCGGCATGACCTTCATGTTTTCCGTCATCTGGGTTTTCCGAAAATGGAAACCCTACACACTGGACAGGTTTTTCCGCAAGGGCCAGCTGATTTCCGCGGCCCTCTACTCCCTGGGCCACGGCGGCAACGACGCCCAGAAAACCATGGGCATCATCATGGCCCTGCTGTTTGCCGCCGGCATGATGCCGGCCGACACCCAGCTTTCCCTGACCGACATGAAAACCGCGTGGATCATTCTCTCCTGCCACCTGGCCATGGGCCTGGGGACCGCCTTTGGCGGCTGGCGCATTGTCAAGACCATGGGCATGAAGATCACCAAGCTCAAGCCCATCGGCGGCTTCTGCGCCGAGACGTCGGGCGCCGTCACCCTGTTTTTCGCCACCCACATGGGCGTGCCGGTGTCCACCACCCACACCATCACCGGTTCCATCATCGGCGTGGGCGCGGTCAACAAGCTGTCCGGCATCAAGTGGGGAGTGGCCGAGCGGATCGTGTGGGCATGGGTCGTCACCATCCCCTTTTCCGCCCTGGTGGCGGCCGGCTGCTTTCTGATCGGCAAGGAGATTCACGCCCTTTTCGTATAATTCTTCTTCCGCGGCCACAAACCAACGCCTGAAATATCCGGTTCATTCAAGCCGCCGGCCGTCATTAACCCCCGACAACGCATCATGAAAACCCGGCTCATCAAAATCGCAAAATGGATCCGCGACATCCTGATCGGATGCGCTGTCGCCACCCTGGTGCCGGTGATCCTGTTCAGGTTCGTTCCCGTGCCGGTCACGCCCCTGATGATCATCCGGTGTTTTGAGCAGATTCACAACGATCAGAAACTGAGGCTTTCCAAGGACTGGGTGCCTTTAAAGAAAATATCCCCCAACATGGTGGCCGCGGTCATTGCCTCGGAAGACCAGAACTTTGTCCGCCACTTCGGGTTTGACATCGAGTCCATTGAAAAAGCGTACGACCAGAACCGGCGGGGCCGCCGGATCAAGGGCGCCAGCACCATCACCATGCAGACCGCCAAGAACCTGTTTTTATGGCCCGACCGCTCCTGGCTGCGCAAAGGCCTGGAAGCCTATTTCACCGTGCTTCTGGAAATCTGCTGGAGCAAGGAGCGCATTATCGAGGTTTACCTGAATATTGTTGAAACGGGCAGGGGTATTTACGGCGTGGAAGCCGCGGCAAACGCCTATTATAAAAAACCGGCGGCCAAGCTCTCGCGGCGGGAGGCCGCCATGATCGCCGCGGCCCTGCCTCTGCCCCTGAGAATGAACCCGGCCAGGCCCTCCTCCTATATGATCTCCCGCCAGGAATGGATTCTTCACCAGATGTACTATATCGATCTCGGCCCGATGAAACTGAAAAAATAGGTTTTCAGCCGTCATTCCCTTAAATGTCATCGCCCGGCTTGGCCGGGCGATCCATAAAAAGGGCCGAACTATTCTGATGATATAACCGTCAATGAGCCGACCGTCCCACTGCCGGATGCACTTCATAGACCGGGGACCCCCGCTTTTCCGCCGGGCCTGAATCCACCAGCTTCGGGCTGATCAGGCCCCCGCCCTTTAATACGGCAATCATGGCGCCAATGCGGTCTCCCATCCCGGTCCGGACACAGGCCCCGCCAATGGCCGCGCCGGTAATCGTTCCATGGTCCGCGCTGCTGACGATCTTTCCCACCAGGGCCGGCATCTTTTCATGATCCGGCTCCCCCATGCGGACATACAGGGCGTCCACACATTTCACATACCGGTCTGGGCCGCGCCGTCCAGCAGAAAACCGACGATGTTGGGCATCTCATAATATTCATCCGCCTCAAACCGCATGACCCGGTCATCCCATTCAGCGCACTGCCGGCTTCTGCGCGGCAACAGCAGCTTCCACTCCCACGCCAGCAGTACCACTTCTGACGCCGCCGCCCCGGCAATCCTTGCCACCTCCCCAAAGGGAACCCCTCCCCGGCCCCGGCACGCGTCCAGCACCCGGGCCAGCACCGGCAGTAGCGGTTCTTCGCCCATCAATAAGGATAAGGCTTTCTGGATGTTTGATTCGGGGGGCATGGGGGAAACAAAGGTGGCACCAGATCAGGCAACTTCTAGGTTTAAGACATGAACCTCTTTGTCAAGCCGGTCGGCCAGCAAATCTTCGGCAACCTCAAGATCGTGTCTTGTCTGGAGATTCAGCCAGAACTGGGCCGACATCCCGAAAAACCGGCCCAGGCGCAGGGCCGTATCCGCGGTAATGGCCCGTTTGCCCTGTACAATTTCGTTGATGCGCCTTGGCGGCACGCTGATATCCCTGGCCAGCCGGTACTGGCTGATCCCCATTGCCTTTAAAAACTCCTGGTTAAGAATTTCGCCGGGATGAATGGGGGGAAGTTTTTTCGCACTCATGACGACCTCCTAATGATAATCGGCAATTTCCACATCATACGCGTTGCCGGACGCCCACCTGAAACAGATTCGCCACTGTTCATTGATGCGGATGCTGTGTTGCCCCTTTCGGTCCCCCTTAAGGGCTTCCAGCCGGTTGCCCGGTGGAATGCGCAGCGCCATAAGCTCGGAGGCCGCATCCAGCATGACCAGTTTCAGGCGCGCTTGATGCTGAATATCGGATGGGAACTTTTTCGAAAAGGACCGGTTAAATATCTTTTCCGTTTCTTTGTCCCGAAAAGATTTTATCATGATAATTTGATAACGCAAAGCGTTAATAGGGTCAAGCACGATTGAACAGGCCGCCTGAACAGGATTGTAAAAAAGCACGTTGTCCCCTATCAAATATCTTCCTTCGCATAATCCGGACAATCCTTTGCCTCTCATTCCCTCTCGTGCTGCGCACACCGGCAGCTCAATCGCTGCCGGTGCCACCCGCGTAAAGGATAGCGTCGGGGCAGGCGGCCCCAGGGTTTACTGCCTGTACTTCCTTGTCAGGCCGGTCGGCCAGAAGGCCTCGGTACCTTCTGATAGTCGGCAGTTTTCACATCATTCGCATTGCCGGATTCCCACAGGACCGGTCTCAGCAGGGGAGCGAAGCAGCGTCTCCTTCAGGTCGGGGATCAGTATGATCCATTTCCCACGCTGCCAGCTCACGTTCGGCGATTTCACGAAGTTTACTTACTAATAAATCCCTATCTTCATAGTTCATGCCATCTGTCCTGACCTCATCTAAAACCCTTAACACCACTTTCCCTGGTCTTATTCGCCATTCACCAAAAGGCAGACAGTTACGGGACCCGAGGACTATTATGGGGATAATCTTTGCTTCAGCTTGAATGGCCAGGATGGCCGGGCCTTTCTTGTAAGGGCTCAACGATCCGTCAATTGAGCGTTTTCCTTCGATTGAAAGGTAAACCAGCCCCCCCCTTCTAATATGGGCCTCCGCCTTTTTAAATTTTCTTATCGCTTGTTCCTGATTTTGCCTGAGAATGACCCATCCAAAGATCCAGGAAATCCAGCCGACGAACGGAATCAAGGCATATTCAATATTCCAGATCGACATAAACATTTTTGGAGATGTAGCAATGCCAATTATCGGGTCCAGTAAGCTTTGTTGCGTCAGCCCGATCATTACACCGCCCGTGTTTAGGTCTATGTTTTTATTAGTAAACTCGACAGTCGGTTCAACTCCAAATATTCTTAAAAAGAGCCGGTTCCAGGTGACTATCAAATCCCAGGCTGCAGGACGATAAAAAAGGCCGATCAGTATTGCGGCGGAATATATAAAAATGAGTAGAAGCAGGCTTACGCCGTATCTGAACACATAGTATGCAAATTGCATTTGGGCCTCCTTTCATCGGGCACCCTTAGCCTAAGTGCTAAAAACGCTGGTTTGCCTCTCTTCCACGCACCCTCATCACATGCGTTTGTAGTATTGCAGAATGTTTGTTTCCCCCTTTTTTCATGTAGATTCAATCCACTTACCTGAAATGTCAAGGCGAAAACTGACCAAAGCCGGGCTGGACATTAGCCTCGGGTGCGGGTAAACTGTGCGGACTAAAAAACATGAACCAAAGGTTTGGGCGCTTTCCCGCCGCCAGGAAACTTACCGTAAAACCCATTTTCAGAAAGGACAGCACCATGGCCAGCATGAAGGAGATCAAGGCAAAAAACATGAATGTGGAGAAGTTTATCGCCGACAAGGTAAAAGGCATTCAGCAGGCCGTGGGTGACGGGATGGCCATCAACGCCCTTTCCGGCGGCGTTGATTCATCCGTGGTCACCGTGCTGGGCCACAGGGCGCTGGGCAAAAGGCTGAAAACCTACTTCATTGACAACGGCATCATGCGGGAGGGGGAACCGGCCCGGGTGGTGGCGACCTTCAGGAAGATGGGCATTCCGGTGGAAATCGTCGACGCCTCCAGGGCCTTTTTTGCCGCGCTCAAAGGGGTGACCGACCCGGAGGAGAAACGGGAGGCCATCACCCAGACCTTTTACAAAAAGATTTTCGGAAAACTGGTGATCAAGAGCAAGGCAAAACACCTTTTGCAGGGCACCATCCTCACCGATGTGGATGAGACCGTGGCCGGCATCAAGCGGCAGCACAATGTCTTTGCGCAGCTGGGCATCGACCCGCAGAAGGCGTTCGGCTACAAGATCCTGGAGCCGCTCATTGAACTGCGCAAGGACGGCGTGCGCAAGGTGGGCCGGGGCCTGGGCCTGCCGGAAGCCGTGTTTGAACGCATGCCCTTTCCGGGCCCGGCCCTGTCGGCCCGTGTCATCGGCGAGGCCACGCCGGACAGGATCGCCCTGGTGCGAAAGGCCACGG
>JBMORB010000349.1:0-9218 GCA_049320925.1 Thermodesulfobacteriota bacterium
CTTGCCCGCGTAAATCAGCAGTTCCGGGTTGCCCTGTTCGGGCGGGGAAAAAAAGCAGGCCGCCGCCGACCAGGGGCCGGCAGGCAAAGGCGCCGTGGAAAAAGCCAGGCAGGGGTTTAAAAAATCACCGGTCTGCACCCGCAGGTAGCGGCCCAGCCCGGAATGGTATTCCACGGTAAACTCCATCTGGCCGTTTTTAAAAACCGGCTTCGGGCGCGCGGCTTTCTCCCGCGCGTCCACCCATCCGCTTTGTTCCCCGGCCCACCATTGAGGAGCGGTCAGGGTGCCGGACCGGGCCGCGGCCTCGGGCCAGCGCACCAGGTAGACATCGCGGTTGTTCCCATCCGCCGCAAACACCTGTAAAAAACCGCCCTCCAGCACCGGGTCACCTGAGCCCACCACCAGGCCCTGATGCTGGGGGCTGATGAGCCAGGTCAGGCGCCAGCGTTCCGGCGCGTCCTGGGGGTTTTCGATCCAGGCGGCCTTCCACCCGGAAGCGTCAAAGCCCAGGGCATTGTCCGCCGGCCGCACCTCCATCAGGAACACCAGCAGCCGCTTGCCCAGCGCAATGCCCGAGGCGGGCCAGTACCAGGTGGCCCCGCTCTTGTCGAAAAAAGCGGCGGGCTGGCCTGTTTTTGTTTTCCAGACAAAGATCATGGAAGCGGACGCGGGATCGTAGCCGGTCTGCACCGCGATGGTGTTTCTCACAAAAGCCGATTTTTCCCGCTTTCCGGTGCGCCCTGTGTCAACAAAACTGTCGCCGAACATCCACAGCACCCGGCCGTTTCCCAGGTCCACCGACGACGCGCCGTCACCGCCCAGCCACCGGGCATCGGAGTGGAAAATCGCCTCGGCCTCGGGCCATCGCTGGGCCTCGATGCGGAAAGACGGAGCCGCCTGATCCATGGTATCGGCGCAAATCTCCGCCGACAGCGGGCAAAAAAGAACGGCGCTCAGAAAGATGACGGACAGAAGGCGGCGAATCTTCATCTTTTGATATCTCCTGTCACTGTTGTCCAAAACGGTTGTAACCATGGCGGCAAAACTTTTGATTTGTTTATCCAGATCGAAATCGGGATCGGGATCGGGATCGGTATCGAAATCGGATTTAATGTGCGATGAGTTTTAAAACCCCTTTTAAAAGTTGACTTTGCACAACAATGATTCCCTGTTGGAGATTCAATATTCGGAACCGAGACTTTCGCATCAGGGCATTCCCCCTGCCCCGTTTATTTACAGCCCGCTTCTCCCCGGATGCTCCCGGAGCCATTTGACGGCCCGGCCGTTGCCCAGGGCCGCGGCCTTTTCAATATCCGGCCGGCCCAGGTCTTTTTTCCCCAGTTTCATGTACGCCATGCCCCGGCCAAACAGGGCGCCCCGCATGTCGGGCTGGGACTTTAAAATTTTGGTGAAATCGGCCACGGCGTCAGTGTACCGGCCCTGCTCCAGAAAGGCCATGCCCCGCTCAAAATGAGCCAGAGGCGTGGGATTGTTTTCAATGACCGTGTTCAAGGCTTCAACGGCTTCCCTGGTTTTTCCGGTCTGGCGCAACTGCACCGCCTTTTCATAAAGGCCCCAGGCATTGAGAATACCATCGTGTGCCCCGGCGTCCTGATTGATTTTGAGCAGGTCGGACTGAAGCTGCTCCATGCGGGCCTGCATCTCCCGCATCTGCTCCAGGGACTCCTCATTGATGGCCCGCAGTTTTTCGACATCCTCCATTTTGTCCCCGGACTTGCGCAGGGCTTCGATGGACCGGACGATCTCATCGGGATCGGCCACGATCCGGGCGGTGAGCGAATACTGCTCGCCGTCCCACGCCTCATTTAAAATCTCCAGCTTCACGATGCCGGCGGTCAGGGCCGTCACCGTGTCTTTCGCGACCTGGAAATCCTTCACCTCGGTGCGGCTCTCCAGGTAGACCCCGATTTTTTCCAGAAGCAGCCGCTTGACTTCGACCAGAGAGACGGTGCGGCAGGTCAACTTGCTGTCCGACTCGCCGGCGCTGTAGTCATAGGTTTCGACAAATGTTCTGGGCGCGGCCATGCCGGCCGAAGGAAGGCCCGTTATCAGCAGTAAAATGATTGCGATGCGAAAAAGCGCCATGGTGTCACCTCCTGTGATATTACACCGCTTCGCGAAATCGGGCAGCATGCATGCGGATTTGTAAAAAATATATATCATGCGCCACCGCCATGCCAAGAAGAGTTTTGTCGGCGCAAATCCGCCTTTTCATCCGGGACTGATTATAATAAGGTAGAGACAATGCCGGATTGATAATGGAAACCCCTTGGCCCATTATAAACACATGTCTTCCCTGCTCAAAAAACTCTTTCTGGCCGCCGGCGCGGCCCTGGTTATGACGGTGCTGGTTTCCGCGGGCTGGTGCTGGTATCTGTCCGGCCATATTGAGAAACGCTTTTCCGGCCGCCGATGGGACATCCCCTCGACCATTTACTCGGACACCACCCTGCTTTTCCCGGGCAGGCAGGCGGGCGCGGCCTTTCTTTATGGTAAATTAAAAGCCCTGGAATACCGGGAAACCAAAAGCCGCCCGGTGGAAAAAGGCGAGTTCAGGCGGACGGCCGCCGGCATTGAAATCTATCTCAAAGACCTGTCCCTGCCCAACAACACCCGCACCGGGTTCCCGGTGGCCGTTGACATCGAGCAGGGCCTGATCCGCGACATCCGCCGGACCGATACGGGCGAGGCGCTGGCCCTGGTGGAGCTGGAACCTGAAATCATCATGCAGTTTTTCGGAAAAGACCGGGAACTGCGGCGGATCGTTTCCTTCAGGGAAATCCCCGCCCACCTTGTGTACGCGGTAATGGCCGCCGAAGACAACCGGTTCTATTCCCATTTCGGCGTGGACCCGGTGGGCATCCTCCGGGCGCTGGTCACCAATGTCCGGCACGGGGCCATCCGACAGGGCGGGTCCACCCTGACCCAGCAGCTGGCCAAAAACTATTTTCTCACGCCGGACCGGACACTGAGGCGCAAGATTCATGAACTGCTCATCGCCCTGACCTTGGAAATGCAATACAGCAAGGATGAAATCCTTGAAATCTACCTGAACGAAATCTACCTGGGCCAGAAGGGGTCGGCCTCCATCAACGGGGTGGGCCAGGCGGCTGATTTTTATTTCGACAGGAAGGTGGAAGACCTCACCCTGGCTGAGTCAGCCGTTATCGCGGGAATCATCAAGGCCCCCAACCTGTATTCCCCCTACACCCACCCGGACAGGTGCAAGGAGCGGCGGGACCAGGTGCTGCAGGTCATGTTCAAAAAGCAATGGATCACCGAAGACCAGTTGGATGAAGCCCTGGCCCTTCCCGTCCGGACCGCCGCTTTTGTAAAATACGACCGGCGGGCGCCCTATTTTCTCGACTATGTTTCACAGCAGCTTTCCGAGCTTTATCCGGAGGCCACCCTTTCCAGCATGGGCTTTTCCATCTGCACCACGCTGGACACGGGTGTCCAGGCCGCGGCGGAAAAGGCCCTTGAGAACGGCCTGACCCGGCTGGAAAAAGCGATGCCCGCCCTCAGGCGCGCAGACCCGGAAAAGCGGATCCAGGGGGCGATCGTTGTCCTGCAGCCGCGCACCGGAAATATCCTGGCCATGGTCGGGGGCCGGGATTATACCAAAAGCCAGTTCAACCGGATCACCCAGTCGCGCCGCCAGCCGGGCAGCTGTTTCAAGCCCCTTGTCGTGGCCGCGCTGCTGGACCAGTTTAAGCCCTCCGACCTGCTGGCCAACCGGGAAACCCGCTACATGGTCAACAACAAACCATGGACGCCGAAAAACTTCGGGGAGATCCCCGATGAAAACCTGTCGGTCCGGGACATGCTGCGGCTTTCGTGCAACCGGGCCGCCGTGGACATGGCGGTGAGGGGCGGGCTGGACACGGTGGCGGCCCAGGTCCGCCGGTTCGGCTTTTCCACTCCCATGTCCCCCTATCCTTCCATGGCGCTGGGGGCCTTTGAGGTGATTCCCCTTGAACTGGCCCGGGCCTACTGCGCCTTTGCCGCCGACGGCATCCTGCCCTTCCCGCTTTCGGTAAAGGACGTCGCTGATGAAAACGGGGAACTTCTGGTCCGGCGGCACATGGACATTCACGCCGTCATTCCGCCGGCCAGGGCGTTTCTGGTCACCTCCATGCTGGAATCGGTGGTGACCGACGGAACGGCCGGTTCCCTGAAAGACATGGGCATCGACTTCCCCCTGGCCGGCAAAACCGGCACCACCAATGAATACCGGGACGCCTGGTTTATCGGCTACACCCCTGATTTTCTGGCCCTGGTCTGGGTGGGCTTTGACAACGGGGATTCGGTCTTTTCCACCGGTTCCGGAGCGGCCCTTCCCATTTTTGCCGACCTGGTAAAATCGATGCCCGAATACGTTTCAGGAAGCCGGTTTACAATGCCGCCGGGTGTGGTAAAAGAAAAGGTATGCCGGGAAAGCGGAGAGCTGGCGGTTTTTCTGAGCTGCCCGGAACCCTACGAAGAGTACTTTCTCGAAGAGAACCGGCCGACGGTCAAATGCCATATTCACGCCGAATCCGGTGTGTTCAGGAGGGTTTTCAATGGGTTTAAAAACCTGTTCGATTAGCGTGCCGCCGCGAGGGGCCTTCTTCTGTGCCCTGATGGCGGCGCTGCTCGCGCTGACCGCCTGCGCTAGGGTGGCTCCGGCGCCCGAACCCGAACCCGAGACGGGCCTGCCGGCCCCGGCTATCGTCGGGGTGACGGACGATCCGGGCCAGGCGCCCGATTCCCGGACCCTGGCCTCCCACAGCCTGACCCGGGAAGGGTTCCGGCTCCTGGAGCAAAAAGACTATGACGGCGCCATCCGCGTTCTTGAGCGGGCCGTGGGCATCAACCCCGGTGACGGCCCGGCCTATTTTTATCTTGCCGAAGCCTGGATGGGGAGAAAAAATTTTAAGCTGGCTTCCCAGTTCAACGGACTCGCCGCCCTCTATCTTCGAAACGATCCCGCGTGGTCCCGCCGGGCCGGGCTTCAGAAAGAACGGATTGAAAAGGCAGGAAAGAAAAAATGACGGCAAAACAAAACCCGGGCTCCGGCGACGACTCCCGAAAAACCAGGGCCCAGCTGATTGACGAGCTGGAACGTCTGCGCCATCGGCTGGACCGCCTGGAAAACGAAATCCGCTCGCCGGGAAATCCGGACCTGGCCTCCCTGATCGCCAACGTGGGTGACGTGTTCATTCGCTACGGTCTTGACCTGCGTTTCCGGCACGTGGACCCGAAGATCGAAAAAATCCTTCCCATCCGGGCCGTGGACTGGATCGGCAAAGCCCATGCCGAGGCCGGCCTGCCCGCGGAGCTCGCCGGTTATTTTGACGATACGCTCAAGACTGTCCGTGACACGGGCCGGCCGGCAACCGTAGAATTTGAAATGGACGCCATCGACGGCCGACGGCATTTCGAATCCGTCGCTTATCCCGAATTCGGAACCGACGGCGCGGTGAAAACGCTGGTCACCGTGACCCGTGACGTCACGGCCAGGAAACGGATCGAAACCGAGCTCCGCAACCGCGAGGAGCACATCCGGTCCATCAACAGCCACCTGATCGGCGGCATGATCTACCAGATCGTCCGGGCCCCATCAGGGGCCAGAAAATTCACCTACCTGGGCGATAACGTCAAGACCTTCTACGGCATCACCCCCGAACAGGGAATGGCCGACCCGGACCTGATCTACGGCCGGGTCCACGAAGATGACCGGGAACGGGTGCACCGGGATGAAGAGCAGGCCTTTTGTTCCATGTCCACTTTCAGAACTGACGCAAGGATAAAGGCCCCGGACGGTGGAACCCGGTGGTCCCGGTTTGTCTCCACCCCCCGCCGCCTGGAGAACGGCTCGACCTTATGGGACGGGATCGAGTTCGATATCACCGACCGGAAGCTGGCCGAGGAGGCGCTTCGGGAAAGTGAGGAGCGGTACCGGGCCTTTGCCCAGGCATCCTTCGAAGGACTGATGATCCACGAGAAGGGCGTCATCCAGGACGCCAACCAGACCTTTGCCGAACTTTTTGGTTTCGTTTCCCCCGAGAGTTTGATCGGACGCCACTTTTTTGATGTACTTCCTTTGACCGCGGCGGCAAAGGAAAAGGTTCGCCGGCAGCTATGCGACCCCAGGGATATCATCGCGGAGATATCCATTACGCTTCCGGATGGTTCCATGCGCTGGCTGGAGACCCAGGGCCGCCACTTCACTTACCGGGGAAGGACTGCCAGAGCCGTCACCATTCGCGACATTTCCGACCGTAAACAGATGGAGGAGGAACGCCTCAAGTCCCAGCGGCTGGAAGCCATCGGTGTCCTGGCCGGAGGCATCGCCCACGACTTTAACAACATCCTGACCGGGGTCATGGGCAACCTCTCGATCGCCCTTCTTGACCTCGAACGCGGAGCAGACCCCAGGGAGACACTGGAAGCCGCGGAAAAGGCCTCCATCCAGGCGCGGGACCTCACCGCCCAGCTTCTCACCTTTGCCCGGGGAGGCGCGCCCGTGCTGCGCCCGGCCTCCGTGAGAAAAATCATCGAGGAGGCCGTATCCTTTGCCGGCCGGGGGGCCAACGTCCGGTGCGACCTCACCTTCACCGATGACCTCCTCCCCGCCAACATCGATCCCGGCCAGATCGGCCGGGTCATTCACAACATCATCCTTAACTCCATTCAGGCCATGCCCGGGGGAGGTCTTGTTCGCGTGGGGGCAAAAAATTTCCACGCGCCGGAAAACAACCCCCTTCTCCTGCCTCCCGGCAGTTATATCCTGCTTACCATCGCCGACCAGGGGCCGGGCATTCTTCCTGAAAATCTGCCCCGGATTTTCGATCCTTATTTCACCACCAAGTCCAGCGGCACCGGCCTGGGCCTGGCCACCTGCCACTCCATCGTCAACCGTCACGGCGGGAAGATCACCGCCGAGTCCGAGCCCGACAGAGGCGCGATCTTCCGCGTTTATCTTCCCGCCGCCGCCGAACCGGTGAAACCCGAGGCGCCGGTATCCGTTCCGGCCGGTGGACAGGGCCGCATTCTTCTGATGGACGACGACGAAAGCGTCCGAAAGGTGGCAAGGCTTATTCTGGAAAAAGCGGGGTACGAGGTCGAAGAATCCGCGGAGGGTAAAGACGCGGTGGGAAAATACCGCGCCGCCATGGCCGCGAGCCGCCCCTTTGGCGCCGTTATCTTTGACCTCACCATCCCCGGCGGCATGGGGGGAAAGGATGCCGTCGCCGAGATCCGAAAGTTCGATCCATCAGTCAAGGCCGTTGTCGCCTCAGGCTACTCCAACGACCCGGTACTTTCCGACTTCGCCGCCTACGGCTTCTCCGCCAAGGTCGCCAAGCCCTATAACACCGCCGAAATCATGCGGGCCGTGGCCGAAGCCCTCGCCTGAAAACGGAGAAAGCCCCTCAGGACTTTTCCCGGCCCGGTTCCACGTGAATCACCACGCGGCCCAGCCTGGGGACCTCCGCGCGCAGCAGGGCTTCGATACGCTCGGTGATGGTGTGCGCGTCCGTCAGGGGCATGTCGCCGTCCATGGTGCAGTGAAAAGAAAGACACACCTCGCCGCCGGTCCGGCGCAGGACCATATCGTGGGGCTCGCAGCGGACCCCCATTTCCTCGGATAACCGGTCCAGAACCTTCCGCACCTGAGCTTCGCCCACCGCCGTGGACCGGCTGCGGTCGACGCGCCCGCAGACCGGTTCGATGTGGGTGACGATCCGGGCCACGTCCGGGGCCGTATTCTTTACGGCCTGTTCAAACCGCGTGGCCACCTCATGGGCCTGATCCAGGGTCAGGTGGTCTTCCACCTCCAGGTGCAGGTCCACCGAAAGCCCTCCCTTGCCAAGATGATAAACCCGGATGTCATGAACACCGAGACCATGCTGGCCGGCCAGGACGCGAACGGTGGTCATCAGGGCCTCGTGGTCGGCCCGCACCGGCCGGACCTGGACCACCACGTCGGCGCCGGGGAGCACCTCCCGCACCGCGGTCTCTGCCTGTGACGCGATGACATGGATCTGCTCAAAGGAGGAATCCCGGGCCACGTCCAGTTGAAGGTCCGCGAATGTCTCCGGGCCGCTGCGCCGGAGTCGCACCCGGCCGACCCGGGCCACGCCCGGCACGTTTTTCAACCGGCGCGTCACGTCATTCACCAGGGCGCCCGGCACGCCGTCCAGAAGCGCCGTGACCGTCCGCCGGCCCAGCTGCATGCCGACCCAGATAACGATCCCCGCCACCACCAGGGCCGCCACGGCATCCGCCTGGGCCAGCCAGGAAATGTTCCACCGTTCGCCGGCCAGCACCAGGATCAGGCCCGCGATGACCACGGCCGACGACCAGATGTCCGTGGAAAAATGCAGTGCATCAGCCTCCAGGGCCTGGCTGTCGTATTTTTTCGCCACCCGGTAAAGCAGGCGGGAGCGGTTGATATCGACGACGATGGATATCCCCATGATCGCGAATGCCCAGAGACTGGGATCGACCTCCACATGCCGGTAAAACAGTCGCAGCACGGCCTCATAAATGATCCACGCGCAGGTGGCCAGCAGAAGGACCGTTTCAAACAGGGCCGAAAGATTTTCCACCTTGCCGTGGCCGTAGGGATGATCCGGATCGGCGGGACGGCCCGACACGCGCACGGCGATAAAAGTCACCACCGCGGCCACCAGGTCCAGGGCCGAATGGGCCGCCTCCGCCAGAATGCCCAGGCTGCCCGTGAGAAACCCCACAACCAGCTTCATGCCGGTCAGAAGGACCGCGGCCGCCACCGACGTTATCGCGGCCCGGCTTTTTTCCCGATCCGCCTCAGAACCGTGCGCATTGATTCCGCTCATCATCCGCTTCCCGCTCTTTATCGTAAACCGGCCTTTACCATTACATCTTCCGGCAAACAAAATAAAGCCTTTCCTTATCACACGGGCTTTCCCGCCGTACAGTAATCCTTTTCGAGACGCGCCATCGGATCCTGGCGGTAATACGCCTTCAACACCCGGTAAAGCTCGGGCGTGTTTCTGATCATCAGGGCCGGCTGGTCGAAAAACTGTTCAGTGGCCACGGCGAAAAATTCGGCTTCGCTGGTGGCGCCGTAGGCGTCGAGAAAGGTTTTTATCCCGCGTTGGGCGTCGTGCCTGAGGCGCAGGTATTCCTCTTCGCACACCCTTGCCCAGTCCCGGTATTCGGCCCGGTCC
>JBMORB010000350.1:0-2813 GCA_049320925.1 Thermodesulfobacteriota bacterium
CTTAAAGCACCAAGCGGGAGGACACTTTACAAATTTACGGGGCCGATCCCTGTGCCGGTATTATTTACCCTCGGCCTCATATAAAAACTGAAAAGCCATCTCTACAATGCCGGCATCTTCTCTTGATGTGCGATGACACAATTAAGGGAAGAGGAGGTATTCTTTCCCGCATTAAAATTTATTCAGTTTTCATCAACCAGTCGATAGCCGTCCAGGGCCTCGAAAAAGATTTCGCCTCCGGGGTCTGGCAGGCGTTCGCTCTCCAGGGTGAGCAGTTCAACGCCCTGCCAGTATTGTATCGCGGCGATCATTTTGTCTTTGATTGTGAGCAAACGCTGGTCGGTTTCAAAAAGTGTGTTGACCTCGCTTTTGCTCAGGCAGGGCATCCACAGTTGACCGGCGGATTGTTTCTGATCCAAAGGCAGGCCCGGCCAGTCTCTTTCCATGGCGCTGATAAGAAGTTTTTTTAATGAACTGCATTCCGGGTGTTCCTTTGAATCCGCGTATTTTTTCAACTGGGCGAGTTTGCAGGCGCCTGTGAACTCGATCCGGAAGGCCTTTTTGCCAGGGCCGCTGACGGAATCCAATGCGCTTTCCGGGGTGGGGCTGGCATAGGCGGCAAGCCGGCGGCAGGGCATCTCTTCTGGCCGCTGCCATTCCCACAGGTTGTCCACAACGTATGGCACATTGGTGGGCGGGCGCTGGGTGGTCTTGTATGGATGATTAAGGATGTATTCCCCATCTCTGGGGGTGATCGCCCTGTAGAGTGTCAGCTTTGGCATAAAGATTCCTTTCCGGGTATGTCAGTTTTATATTGATGCCGGGTTGCGCCCGGCATGACAAATAAGGTGCCGGCCTGCCTTCCCGGATGCCCCATTCCAGGGACGTAACCGGTGGCAGGCCTGCGATTATGATAATTCCTGATTTTCCGTATCATGTTTTTTGAGCCTGCGCAAAAGTTCCTCAAAGCTCACCGGGGTGATGCCCGGTTCAAGAATGACGTCCGGCACCGGTTCTCCGGCCAGGCCTTCTTTGAAGCTGAAATACTGGCCCCTGGTGCGAAGTATTCGCTGCCGGTTCAGGCTGGCCTTGAGCGCTTTTAATGCCTTGAAGACCATGCCGACGGAGGGAAGTCCTGTTCGGACAAACTGTTTGCAGGATGCGCAGATGCCGGTACACCGGTTGATGCCGGACAGGGGGGACCCGCCTGCCGAGAATATGTAAAGCCTGCCCGCGCAGTGGGGGCAAAGGGCCATCAACAGGTCCTGCCGCCACAACCGCAAAAGGACGCCGATGGGCGCCCGGTGGCCGCCCATGTAGATCAGGCCGATGACGGCATCGTGCGGGCCGGAATAAAAAAGTTCCGGAGAATCAAGAATCATATCCTGGTGTTTGAGGATCAATTCAAGATTTTCCTGAAGCAACTGGAGATCCCGCGCCTTTTCTTTTCTCGACTGTTTGGGAAGAAGCACCTCTTTTTCTATGATGGTCTGTTTTTCTCCATGTGTCATGGTTTTGCCCCCCTTTTGTAAAACCAGTATGGACCATGGCTGTTCCATAGGACGGAACGACAGTCTGGTTTGCGGAAAAAAAGCGCTCAGCAGGGGCATGGGAAAGCGGGGTTTTGTCCCGCTTTCAGTTGAGGCGTCCCGTGCAACCAGGCCGCCGCCCTTTGCGCGCTTCCAGGGAAGGCTTTGCGGCGGGCCGGGGGCCTGGTCAGCGGTTTTAAAAAAATTTTCAGGAACCGCAAAAAAAATTGATTGACATTTAATTTGGCCAAGTGTAATCAGAATCTCAAATGCAGTAGACGGGGTTTTAAAGAAAGCAGGCAGTTAAAGAAATGACGGCAACCAACGGTACAGGCAGATTTTATTTTTACTTCTGGTATTTTTATACCGGTCTGCCTGTGGTGTGCTGAACCCTTAATACCCAAAAACAGCAACAAAAGCCGCGGGCAGACAAAAAAAGCCCGCGGCTTTTTTTTGTTTGAAAAACCGCGGGCAAAGCAGCGGGGGCGTTGCAACACAGGAGGAGAAAGATGACACTTCTAGGCAAGCGGATCAGAATTGAGCGGCTCATGAACCGGAACACCGGCAAGACGGTGATCGTTCCCATGGATCACGGCGTTTCCGTGGGGCCCATTGAGGGGCTGACCGACATGCGAAAGGCCGTTCAGCTGGTGGCCGAGGGCGGGGCCAACGCCATTGTGGAGCACAAGGGGCTGGTGGGAAAGGGCCACCGGGGCAGTGGAAAGGACATCGGGCTGATCATTCACCTGTCGGCCTCCACCAACCTGTCCCCCCATCCCCATGCCAAGACCCTGGTATGCACGGTGGAAGAGGCGGTCAAGCTGGGGGCCGACGGCGTTTCCATTCACGTCAACCTGGGCAACGGCGATGAGAAGCAGATGCTTCACGACTTTGGCAGGGTCAGCGCCGAGGCAAGGGAATGGGGCATGCCGCTTTTGGCCATGATCTATCCCCGCGGCGAGAAAATAAAGGATGAGTTTCACGTGTCCGTGATCAAGCACGCGGCCCGCATCGGCGACGAGCTGGGCGCGGATATCGTCAAGGTCTCCTACACCGGCAGCCCCAAGACCTTCCGGGAAGTGGTAGAGGGGTGCTCCATCCCCGTGGTCATTGCCGGCGGCCCAAAGATGGGCTCCGACCGGGAAATCCTGGAAATGGTCAAGGGGGCCGTGGATGCCGGCGGAGCGGGCGTTTCCATCGGCAGAAACGTGTTTCAGCACCGCAATCCCACCCGCATGGTGGAGGCGATCTCCGCCATTGTCCACGGCGGCGCCAGCGTGGCCA
>JBMORB010000350.1:2913-9218 GCA_049320925.1 Thermodesulfobacteriota bacterium
TTTTTACGGTGTTATCAAATAAGAGATGAGGAAAATTACATGCGAAAAGTCTGGGTAGCCATCGACCCGTGGGACAAGAAAATGGTCACCACCGCCCTGGAGGGGGGAGCGGACGGCGTGCTGGTGCCGGCCGGGTATTCGGAAAAGGTCAAACAGCTGGGAAAGATCACCACCATTGCCGAGGACGGGGATCTGAAACCGGGAAAGGACGTGGTTCATTTCGAGATCACCCGGTGCGAGGACGAGGAGGAGATCATCCGGCTGGCCAGGGAAAAGACAGTGATCCTGCAATGCCGGGACTGGACCATCATTCCCCTTGAGAACCTTATCGCCCGGGGGGTGAACGTGGTGACCCAGGTAAAGACGGTTCAGGAGGCCAGAACCGCCCTGGGCATTCTGGAAAAAGGCGTTGGCCACCTGCTGGTGAACGCCGATACGCCCGCGATTCTCAAGCAGGTGCTGTCCGCGGCGCGGGAGCAGGCCGGCACCACGCCGCTTCAGATCGCCGAGATCACGGCCATTGAGCCGGTGGGAATGGGGGACCGGGTGTGCGTGGACACCTGCACCGCCATGACCGAAGGCCAGGGCATGCTGGTGGGAAACAGCAGCAGCGCTCTTTTTCTGGTGCATTCGGAAAGCGTGGTCAACCCCTACGTGGCGCCCAGGCCTTTCCGTATCAATGCCGGGGCCGTGCACGCCTACACCCGGGTGCCGGGCGGCAAGACCCGTTACCTGTCGGAACTGGCCGCCGGGGACCCCGTCTTCATCACCGATTTCAAAGGCAACATCACCGAAGGGGTGGTGGGCCGGCTGAAGATCGAAAAACGGCCCCTGATGCTGATCAAGGCCCGGGTGGAGGGCAAGGAGATCACCACCATCGTTCAGAACGCGGAAACCATTCGGCTGACCAGCCCGGAGGGGAAACCGGTTTCCGTGGTGAGCCTTGCGCCCGGAGACAAAGTGCTGGTTTCCATGGAGGCCGGGGGTCGCCATTTCGGCCACAAGATCGAGGAGACCATCACCGAGAAATAGGCCGGATACAGGACGGCTTTTTTAAAAAGGGTGGGAATCATGAGTTCAGAAAAGACCGGGCAGGACGAAAAAATTGCCGAACTGCGCCGATCCATCGACGGTATTGACGAGGCGATGTTAGACCTGCTCAACCGGCGGGTGGCCCTGGCCGCCGAGATCGGCCGGCGCAAGGCCAAGACCGGCAACCGGATCATGGACAAGGCCCGGGAGGAGAACGTGCTTCAGCGGCTGGCCGCGCTCAACCGGGGTCCGCTTTCCGCTGTCATGCTCAAGCGCGTGTTTGCCGACATTATTGCCGCCTCGCGGCACGCCCAGGAGCCCCGGCGGGTTTCCTACCTGGGCCCGGAGGCCACCTTCACCCATGTGGCGGCCCTGGGCTTTTTCAACGAGCAGGACACCTTTATCCCTCAGCCCAGCATCCGGGACGTGTTTGACGACGTGGAAAAGGGGGCCAGCGCCTACGGCGTGGTGCCGGTGGAAAACTCCATCGAGGGCGCGGTGAACCACACCCTTGACCTTTTTCTGGAGTCCGAACTTCGCATCTGCGCCGAGTCCTACCTGGTGATTTCCCATGACCTGCTTTCCATCAGCGGGGACCTGGAAAAGGTCCGGACCATCTATTCCCATCCCCAGCCTTTTGCCCAGTGCCGGGTCTGGCTCAAGACCCATCTGCCCCATGCCGAGCTGGTGGAGTGCGGCAGCACTTCACAGGCGGCCCAGAAGGCTTTGCTGGCCGACGACGCGGCGGCCATCGCCGGCAGCGCCGCGGCCCGGCTTTATGATCTAAAGGTGGTGGCGTCGGGCATTCAGGACGTGGTGAGAAACACCACCCGGTTCCTGGTGATCGGCAGGGACACGCCCCGGCCCACGGGCAGTGACAAGACATCCATTCTGTTTGTCACGGCACACATTCCCGGCGCCCTGTTCAAGGCACTGGAGCCTATCGCGGCCGCGGGTATCAACATGCTCAAGCTGGAATCGAGGCCGGCGCGTCACAAGAACTGGAGCTACGTGTTTTTTGTGGACCTGGAGGGACATGCCAGCGACGAGAAGGTCAAACAGTGCCTGGCGGAAATGAGCGCTTTCTGCCAGTTTGTCAAAATCCTGGGCGCCTACCCGGTGGCCCGGTCCGAAGCCGGATAGAAGGATACAACATGAAAGAGATACCGCAACGGCCGGTCCGGTCGTGCGAAGTGGCTGTGCCGGGGTCCAAGAGTTATACTCACCGGGCGCTGATCGCCGCGTCCCTGTCGGATGGCGTGTGCCGGCTTGAAAACTGCCTGGAGAGCGAGGACACCCACCTGACACGGGAAGCCCTGATCAAAATGGGGGTCCGCATCGAAAAAACGGGACCGGCGCTTGTGGTGCACGGCACGCAAGGCAGGCTGCTGCCCTGCGCCGATCCCATTTATCTGGGCAACTCCGGAACCTCCATGCGGCTGCTTACCGGGGTGGCCGCCATCGGCCAGGGCGTTTACCTGCTGATCGGCACGGACCGCATGGCCCAGCGGCCGGTGGCCGACCTGCTGGAAGGCCTGGCCCAGATCGGGGTTCCGGCCCGGTCGGTGAACAACAACGGGTGCCCGCCCCTGGAAATTACCGCGGGAAAGGCCCGGGGGGGGCATGTGCGTCTGCGGTGCGGGATCAGCAGCCAGTATCTTTCCTCGTTGCTGCTGGCGGCGCCTTATATTGACGGCGGTCTGAACATCGAGGTGATCGAGGGCCCTGTCTCAAAACCCTATATCGACCTCACCGTTGATATCATGAACCGGTTCGGCGTGACCGTTGACCGGGAGGGGTACAATCATTTCGACGTGGCCGGGGGCCAGTGCTACCGGAAGGGCGACTACAAAGTGGAGCCCGATGCCTCCCAGGCCAGCTATTTCTGGGCTGCCGCGGCAGTGACCGGGATCACGGTCAAGGTGCTGGATATGGCGCCCGAATCACGGCAGGGGGATGTCCGGTTTGTGGAAGTGCTTCGGTCCATGGGTTGCGCGGTTTCCCGCGACAGCGACGGCATTGCCGTGACCGGCGGGACGCTTTCGGCCGTGGACGTGGACATGGGTGACATGCCCGACCTGGTGCCCACGCTGGCGGTGGCGGCGGCATTTGCGCAGGGCACCACTGTTATCCGGAACGTGGCTCACCTGAAGGAAAAGGAGAGTGACCGTCTGGCCGCCGTGGCGACCGAACTTACAAAAATGGGCATTACCGTTGACCGCACCGATGCGGGACTCGCCGTCATCGGTGGAAAGCCGAAAGGCGCGGTCATTGAAACCTACAACGACCATCGCATGGCCATGAGCTTCGCTGTTGCCGGCCTGGCAACTCCCGGCGTGGTGATTTCCAATGAAGGATGCGTGGCCAAGTCGTTTCCCAATTTCTGGCGGGTTTTTGAAAGTCTTTACAGTCCAGGTGTTTCATGAAATATTTGACATAAAAATATCTTCAAAAACCCACCGCAAAAACGCAGAGGACGCAAAGAAAGGCATGCGGGCCGGGCGTAAGTCGGCGTGCGTGTTTTCGGGAGGCCCAGGATAGGGCTTTGCGGTTGAGAACAGAAAAAAACCGGGCAAGGACTACGGCAGATGAACCTCTTCATAGTGGGGAACGATCCCGACATACCGGCGATCAGCCGGCGCGTGGCCGAGCGGTCCGGCTTTATGGCCGTTGATATGGCCGCGCTGCTGGCCGAACGGATGGGCGGTCCGCCCGCCGCTTTTGCCGCGCAAAAGGGGAGCCAAACGCTGGCGGAAATGGAAAGTCATGTGCTCGGGTCAGTGGCCCGGAGAAGCGGCTGTATCGTGGCCGTGGGCCGACAGATTGAGCTGACGCCGGCCAATATTTTTCAGATGAAGGAACGGGGGCTGATCCTCTGGCTTAAAAACGCCGCTGACGACCGGCAGGCGTCCGACCCGCTTTCGGCCTTTAAACAGGCCGCCGATTACGTGCTGGACATGGACGGGAAATCGCCGGATCAGAAAGCGGAAGCGGTCTGGAATTTGCTCTGGGAATAGGCTGAAACAGGAGGGCGGATGGCAGGCAACACCTTTGGCGAGCTGTTTCGCGTCACCACATGGGGAGAATCCCACGGGCCCGGTATCGGCGTGGTCATCGATGGCTGCCCCCCCGGCCTTGAACTGGACGAAACCTTGGTGCAGGCCATGCTCGACCGCCGCAAGCCCGGCGGTTCCGCCGCCAGCACGGCCAGAAAAGAGGCGGACCGGGCCGTTATCCTGTCCGGCGTGTTTGAAGGCAAAACCACGGGCACGCCGATCCTGATCATGGCTCACAACAAGGACGCCAGGTCATCCGCCTATGCCGATATCGCCGACCTGTTCCGGCCCGGCCACGGCGACATCACGTACATGGCCAAGTACGGCATCCGGGACTGGCGGGGCGGGGGCCGGGCTTCGGCCCGGGAGACCTTCGGCCGGGTGGCGGCCGGCGCCGTGGCCGCCGCGTTGCTTCGAACCCAGGGCGTTTCGGTCCTGGCCTATACCATTGAGTTGGGCGGCATTCGCGTCACCACCATTGATCCCGACCAGGTTTTCAAAAACATGTTTGGCTGTCCGGACAGCGCCGTCGTTTCCGCCATGGCCGATCGCGTGGCGGAGGTGAAAAGGCGGCAGGATTCCATCGGCGGCATCGTGGAGGTCCGGGCCACCGGTGTTCCCGCCGGCCTGGGGGAGCCGGTGTTCGACAAGCTGGATGCCGACATCGCCAAGGCCCTGATGAGCATCGGCGCGGTAAAGGGGGTTGAGATCGGCTCCGGATTCCAGGCCCCGGCCATGACCGGCGCCTCGCACAATGACGAAATCACGCCGGACGGATTCGCCACCAACAATGCGGGCGGTATTCTGGCCGGCATCTCCAGCGGCGACGAAATCGTGGCCAGGGCCGCGGTCAAGCCGATTCCTTCCATCGGCATCGAGCAGCGGACCGTGGACAAAAGGGGCAAACCGGTTCCCATTTCCATCAAGGGCCGGCATGACGTTTCCGCCATTCCCCGCATCAACGTGGTGTGTGAGGCCATGGTGTGCCTGGTGCTGGCCGATCACCTTCTAAGACAGAAAGCGATTTCATGGGCGCGGTAAGAATCGGTATTGCCGGCGGCACCGGCGGCATGGGCCGGTGGTTTGAAACCTATTTCACACAGGCCGGTCACGCGGTGCGGATTGCCGGGAGAAAAACGCAGACCACCTATGCCGACCTGGTCCGTGACTGCGACGCGGTGGTGTTGAGCATGCCCCAGCAGGCGGCCATTGAAATCGCCGGCCGGATCGGCCCTTCCATGCGCGAGAATCAGCTGCTCATGGATTTCTGTTCCCAGAAGGCGGGCATCGTGGCTGCCATGGCGGCGGCCACCCGGGCCGACGTGATCGGCGCCCATCCCATGTTCGGTCCGCATACCATGTCTATTGCCGGCCAGAACGTCATCCTCTGCCCGGCCCGGAACAACCACGACTGGCTTTCCTGGGTGGAGAATGTTTTCGCCGGCGGCGGCGCCGTGGTCACTCGAATGGCGCCTGACGAGCACGACCGCAAGATGGCGCTGGTCCAGAGCCTGAAACATTTTCTAACCGTTTCCATGGCCCGGATGCTTCAGACCCTTGACATCCATCCGGAAGACGCGTTTCTTTATGCCACGCCGATTTTCCGGCTCAACATCAACCTGATCGGACGCCTTCTGGGTCAGGACCTTTCCCTGTATGCCGACCTTGTTTCCGGCAACCCCCAGGCCCCGGTCGTGGTGGACCATTTTCTGGCCGCCATGGAGGAGAGCCGGCAGGCTTTTTTCTCGGGGGACGAGAAACAGGCCGTCGCCTACATGGAGAAGATTAAAAAGTTTTTCGGAGAAGACTTTTGCGAAAACGCCCTGGCAGAAACCAGCCGGGTCATTGACGCCATGTACCGTTAACCCGTTGATTTAGCCCGCATATTTCATGAGTTGATTTGGGCGCAGATGCAAGGCGCGGGACATGAAGCTGTAGCCGGCCTACTGCGAATGTCCCGCAACACAGCAGATGCGCCCAGGGCGACTCGCCCGAAGGGTGAATTTTTTCGACATAAAATTGGCATAAAATGCCTCAAGTCGTTTATGGCAGTTTGTGTTTTCAAAACACGCTTGGATTTTATCGCAACAATTTGTACTTTATGAAAATATTCTTTTGTGTCGGAAAATTTCATGAAACATGCGGGTTAGTGAAGGCAGACGATGGCGGGGGCAGGAGAAGATGAGAAACGAACGATCCTGGTTTTTGCGCCACAAC
>JBMORB010000351.1:0-9187 GCA_049320925.1 Thermodesulfobacteriota bacterium
AAAGATCGGGAACCGGCGCCGGACTGCCGCATGGCGACCTGAAGGTCGCCGCTACATTGGGTCTTCCATTGATGTCCGGCCCGCCATCAGACACCCTGCCTATTTTCCCAGCACCGTCTCGACCATTTTCACGATATTTTCCGGGTAAAAGCCGTATTCCTTGAGCACGGTGCCGCCCGGGGCCGATGTGCCGAACCGGTCGATGCCCAGGATGGCGGCGCTGTCTTTGGTGTACCGTTCCCATCCCATGGGCGAGCCCGCTTCAACGGCAAAACAGGGAACGCCGGGGATCAGCACGGATTCCCGGTAGGCCGTGTCGGTTTTTTCAAACAGTTCCCAGCTGGGCATGCTGACCACTCTTGCCGCGATTCCCTTTCCCGCCAGCAGTTTTTGCGCGGCCAGGGTGACGTGAACCTCGGCGCCGGTGGAAATCAGGATGATGTCGGGCCGGCCGGAACACTCCTCCAGCACATAGGCGCCTTTGGCCAGTCTGCCCGCTGTTTTCGCTGAATCGAGCACCGGCAGGTTCTGGCGGCTTAAAGCCAGGGCCACCGGCCCGGATGTGTTGGAAATGGCGACCTTCCAGGCGTCCACGGTTTCCGTGGCATCGGCCGGACGGATCACGGTCAGGCCGGGCATGGCCCGCAGCGAAGCCAGTTGCTCCACGGGCTGGTGGGTGGGGCCGTCTTCGCCCACGGCCACGCTGTCGTGGGTGAACACGTAGATCAGGGGCAGCTTCATCAGGCTGGCCACGCGGATGGCGGGCCGCATGTAGTCGGAAAAGATCAAAAACGTGCCGCCGTAGGGACGCAGGCCGCCGTGCAGGTACATGCCGGCCATGATGGATGCCATGGCGTGTTCCCGGACCCCGAACCGGATGTTGCGCTGGTCAAAAGCCCCTTTTTGAAACTCGCCCGAACAGGAAAGAAAGGTGTTGTTGGACGGAGCCAGGTCGGCGGAGCCGCCGATGATGGCGGGAATGGCCTCGGCCAGTTTGTTTAACACCTTGCCGGAGGCCGACCGGGTGGCAACGGGTTTGTCCGAGACGGAAAACCGTGGAAGGGCGCTGTCCCACCCTTCGGGCAGCCGGCCCGTGACAGCCTCGGTCCACCGGGCCGCCAGGTCGGGAAACTTTTCCGCGTGGCGGTCCACCGCGGCCCGCCATTTTTCCTGGGCCTTTTCCCCCTTTTCCAGGCATTTTCTGAAAACCTCCAGGGTGTCGCCGGTGATGTGGCACACCTTGTCCTCGGGAAAGCCCAGGTTTTTCTTGGTCAGGGCCACCTCTTCGGTTCCCAGGGGCGCGCCGTGGGCCTCGGCGCTGTCCTGCTTGTGGGGGCTGCCGTGGGCGATGTGGGTTTTAAGAATGATAATGGACGGCTTTTCGGTTTCGGCCTGGGCCGCCTTCAGCGCCTCGAGAATCTGATCCACGCTGCTGCCGTCCTTGACCGGCACCACCTGCCAGTTGCAGGCCTTGAAACGGGCCGCCACGTTTTCGGTAAAGGTGATGTCCGTGGAACCTTCGATGGAGATGCCGTTGTCGTCATACAGGCAGATCAGTTTGCCCAGGCCCAGGTGGCCGGCCAGGGAGGCGGCCTCGTAGGAGAGGCCCTCCATCAGGTCCCCGTCGCCGCACATCACGTAGGTGAAGTGGTCCACGATCACCGCGCCCTTGCGGTTGAACCGGGCCGCCAGATGGCGCTCGGCCATGGCCATGCCCACGGCATTGGCAAATCCCTGGCCCAGGGGGCCGGTGGTGGTTTCCACGCCCGGGGTGTGGCCGTACTCGGGATGGCCGGGGGTCTTGCTGTTAAGCTGGCGAAACTGCTGAATGTCTTTTAACGAAAGGTCATAACCGGTCAGATGCAGCAGGCTGTAAAGCAGCATGGAGGCATGGCCCCCGGACAGAACGAACCGGTCCCGGTTGAACCAGCGGGGGTTTTTGGGGTTGTGCTTCATCACCCGGGTCCACAGGACATATCCCGCCGGCGCAAGGCCCATGGGCGCGCCCGGATGGCCGGAGTTGGCCTGCTGAATGGCGTCCATGGCAAGGCATCGAATGGTGTTGATGCATCGTTCATCGATCGGCTTGTTGCCCGCGGGCTTCTTGGTGGTCATGAAATTTTCTCCTGTTATATGGTTTATTTAAAAAACTGGTTCACTGTTAAGGTTCTGATTTCGTACTTATCGTTATGGTCTGTTATCATCGAAATCGCTATCGCTATCGGGATCGGGATCGTTTTCGACATATCCGTAGGGGTCGGCCTCTTCACCGACGCAATAACCTCTGCCACCCAAACGGCTGAGCATGGCGACAATACGGTCCAGTTCAATTTTGTGTTCCCGGCTCTCTTCTTCTTGCAATCCCTTTCCGACCACCAGAACATCCTGAATTGCAGCGCACTCCAGCGCCGAACCACGGGCGATTTCAAAGTACCGCCTTCGATCCGCTCCCGCTGTTTTGCCGTTTCCTTCGGCAATGTTCAGCGGTATCGACTGACTGGCCCGAAGCCACTGCTCTCGCGCGGACCGATGGACCCCATTCAGGTGGTCGGCAGTTTCATAAACCCAGGCGACATAATGGATAGCAAGACGGTAAACATCCAGTTTTTCGTGTCCCAGTGCCATATTCCGATTCCGATTCCGATCCCGATCCCGATAGCGATCCCGATTTTGATGGTTTCTCTACAGCGCCCGCATATGTTCGGGTTTGAGCCTGACTTCCCCGGCCAGGGCCTTGTTGATCAGCCGCAGGGTCTTTGCCTTGTCTTGCGGCAGTTTGGCCCTGATGGGCAGGTAGTTGGACGCGTGGTTGGCGTGAAACAGCCCGTTGGTCAGGTCGGTGTGAGTGATCATGGCGCGCAGCTCGCGCAACGTCTCCTCCGGGGTCAGAATCGGAAACCGGCCGGCTTCATACTCATCATAAAGCGGGGTTCCGGGAATCAGCATCAGGCTTAAGGCCCCCACATACTCCGGATCGATGGCGGAAAGCACCTCGCCGGTTTTTTGCGCGTGAATTTCAGATCGTTCCCGGCCGGCCAGGCCCAGCAGCACGGTGATGGAGAGCGCGACGCCGGCGGCCCGGATTTTTCTGCCCATGTCGATCATCTTTTGAGAATCCGCCCCTTTATTGACGGCCTTCAAGGTCTCGTCGTCGCCTGACTCCAGGCCCATGTAGGCGATTTTCAGGCCGTGGGCCCGCAGCTCGGCCAGTTCCTCGGGCGTTTTCATGGCAATGCCCTTGGTGTTGGCATAGACCCCCACCCGGTTGACCCAGGGCAGCTTGCGCTCAATTTCCTGCAGGATGGCCAGCAGCCGTTTTTGCGGAATGATCAGGGCGTCGCCGTCGCAGATGAAAAGCCGGTCCTGGTTTCGGCAATAGCGGGAGGCAAACTCGATGTCCGACAGGATGATGTCGTCGGACTTGATCTTGAACCGCACGCCCTTGTACGCCCCGCAGAAGGTGCACTTGTTGTGGGAACACCCCACCGTGGCCTGAAGCAGAATACTGTAAGCCTCGCTGGGCGGGCGGATCATGTTTCCTTCGTAGTGCATGGAACCTTTTCCTTATTATATGCGGGATGTGTCTGCATTTTTATCGTAATGCCGGACACATGTGCAACAGTTTTTTGCCTTTTTCAAAGGGTTTTGTCCCGGCACCGGGCGCAACAATCGTCTTGCCATCGGCACCGACTCTGCTGTAAAAATAAAGTTATAATTCACCGCAAAGGCGCAAAGGACGCAAAAAAAATAGGCGCTTTCGCGTAACGCACCGTTCGGCTGTTGGCAAAACAGGATATAACCCTTTGCGTACTTTGCGCCTTTGCGGTGGGAAAACCGCCAAAAATCAAAAAATACGTTTGTACAGCCGCGACCAGACAAAGGAAACAAACCATGAAGAAACACACCGTAGCCGTTGTGAAATATGAAAAACCGTTTGAATCCGTTAAAAAAGCCGTGGGTCTGGCCGGCGGGCTGGACCATCTGCCCCCAAAGGCAAAGGTCTTTATCAAGCCCAACATCGTTTTCTGGTCAAAGGCGGTGGCCTTTCCCAAGTGGGGGGTAATCACCACTTCCCGTGTCATCGAGGACATGGTGGTACTGTTAAAAGAGCGCGGCATCGACGATATCACCATCGGCGAAGGTATTGTGTGCGACCCGAAAGACAAGGAGACCCCGGTCCACGCCTTTAAAACCCTGGGGTATGAAACCTTAAGGAAAAAATACGGGGTCCGGTACATCAACGTGTTTGACCACAAGTTTGAACCGGTGGACCTGGGCGACGGCATCGAGTTCTCCTTTAACGCCGACATGTTGCACAGCGATTTTGTGGTGGACCTGCCGGTGATGAAGACCCACAACCAGACCGTGGTGAGCCTGGGCATCAAGAACCTGAAAGGCGTGATGGATATTCCCTCCCGCAAAAAGGCCCACAGCCCGGACGCGGTAAAGGACCTCTATTTTTCCATTGCCCGGCTGGCCGACCTGCTGCCGCCCATGCTCACCCTGATCGACGGCATCTACACTTTAGAGCGGGGCCCGGGATTTGACGGCAAGCCCCGGCCCAGCAATATCCTGGTGGCCTCCACCGATGTTCTGTCCGCCGACATGGTGGGCGCCAAAATTCTGGGCCACGATCCGGCCGACATTGCCTACATGGTCCATGCCGCGGCCAACCACAGCCGGCCCACGGACCTGTCCGACGTGGAGGTGGCGGGCGAGCCCATCGACAGCGTGGCCTCGTTTCACGAGTATGACTTTGCCTATCACGAGGACGCGGACCGGTGTATTCCGGCCCCCCTGGTCAAGGACGGCATCAAGGGGCTTTATTACCGCAAGTTCGACTCCACCATGTGCACCTACTGCGCGGCCATGAACGGCATCATCCTGTCGGCCATCCGGTACGCGTGGAAAGGCGAGCCCTGGGACAACATCGAGGTGCTCACCGGCAAAAAGATGGCGCCCACTCCGGGCATGAAGAAAACCATTCTGGTGGGCAAGTGCATGTACCAGGAGCACAGGGACAACCCGGTGATTCAGGAAATGATTCCCATCAAGGGGTGCCCGCCGGAACCCAAGACCATTTTAAAGGCACTGCATCAGGCCGGTATCGACGCCAACCCGGCCCTGTTCGAGCAGATCGACCAGCTGCCCGCCTTTTTCATGCAGAAGTTTGCGGGCAAACCGGAATTTGACGAATCCTTCTTTCGGGTTGTCTGACGGGGCCGGGCCGCGGCCCTGCCGGGAAGGTCGGAATATTTTCAGCATAGCGGCACAGAGATCGGAATGGCGGGAATGAATTATCTGGCGGTTGTTAATGCAATAGGAAACTGGCGCAGCCTGCTGGACATCTTTCTGCTGGCGGCCGGGATATTTTTTCTCTACCGCACCCTTCTGAGCCTGGGCACATGGAAGATTGTGACGGGCATTCTGCTGGCGGTCATTGTGTTTCTTGTGGCCAGCCTGCTGGACCTCAAAGGCATCGAATGGGTCTACCGGCACGTCAGCCACGTCGCCCTGATCGCCGTTATCGTGATTTTTCAGCCTGAACTGCGTAAGATTTTTGAGCGCGCGGCCCTGCTCAGGGGTACAAGGTCCGTGGATCAGGGGGCGCAACTGGCCGAACTGGTCGCGGGCAGCATGTGGAAACTTGCCGCGCAACGGTGGGGCGCCATTCTGGTGCTGCCCGGAAGGGAGCCGGTAAACGAATGGCTGTCCGGCGGTTTTGCGCTCAACGGCACCCCCAGTGAACCGCTGATCATGAGCATCTTTGATCCCGGTTCCCCCGGTCATGACGGGGCGGTGGTGCTGCACAACGGCAGCTTCACGATGTTCGGTGTACGACTGCCCATGTCCCGGAGCACCGGCCTTGCGGAGGAATATGGCACCCGGCACCACGCGGCCATGGGCATGAGCGAGCAATCGGACGCCCTGGTCATTGTCGTTTCAGAGGAGCGGGGCCGGATATCCCTTTTCAAGCGGGGAGAGATGACCCCTGCCGCCGATGCCGGGGCGGTCTCAAGGGCCATTGTGAACCACTGGAGGGAATCCGCCACCACGCCGTTTGAATTCTCGAAAATCAAACGCCGCAAGAAAGCCGTCAGCCAGATGGCGGTCAGCCTGATCATTGCCCTGCTGATCTGGATCCCCCTGATTTTCGAAAAGAGCGAAAGCGTGGAACGCATGATTTCGGTTCCCGTACAGTATACCCTCTCTTCCAGCAGGCTGATGCTGGTGGGAGACCGGCCCACCGAGGTCCGGCTTCATATGGCCGGTTCCATGGCCGACCTGGACCGGCTGTTGCCGTCCGAGTTGAGCGTGCAGGTCGATATTTCCAAGGCGGTTGAAGGGCGGCAGACGTTTTACATCACCGAAGACAGCCTGCAGCTGCCCAAAGGCGTCCAGCTTCTGGATGTTTCGCCCTCCAGCCTGGAGCTTGAGTTTGCCGCCATAAGGCAGAAGGAAATTTCCGTGGAACCCCAGCTGGTGGGAAAACTCAAAGAGGGGCTTGAGGTTTTATCCATAGAAACAAGGCCCGATAAAATACTGGCCATGATCCCTTCCGGAGAAGACGGCGACCTCATCACCAGCGTCACCACCACGCCGGTCTATCTGGAAAGCATACAGAAGAGCACGAAAATATTTTGCAAGATCGTTGCCCCGCCGTCCGTGCAGCCCGTGGCGGATCGATGGCCGGATGTGGAAGTTTATATCCGGCTGAAAAAGCCGGCGCAGAGCAATCCATAAAAAAAAGACAGGTGGCGATAGGCGCTGTCCTGAAGTTTCCGGCGCCTTTTTCATACAGAAGTTCGCGGGCAGACCGCGAGTTTAAAGAGCCGTCTTTTCGGGTTGGGGCGCTGGCCCCGGAATGGAGCGAGTCATGAAAAAAATCGTTATATTGGTCATCCTGGTCACGGCTGGCTATTTTGGCTATACGTATCTTAATTCAGAATCATATGACACGGCAGCGCAAAAAGCCTTGAAACTGGCGATGAGGGGACAGGACATATGCATGGCAACCCAGCGTGAGTATTGCCGCTCAGTGGGAAATTGCATAAGCGGCGTAGACGACTGGAAGCCGAACCCCGATCTGGTGTTCAACATTCTTGAGGCAGACGCCAGTAACTATATTATGGAGATTTATCACGTGAAGGGGAAAAACATATACACGGGAACCCTTGATGAAGCCTATAAGCCTGTAATAACCGTCAGAGAGAAAGGTGCTGAGGAACAATGATGGACGGTGCGGAGGCCGGCGCCGCCAGAAACTACAACTCGGTTTCGCGGGACCTTTTGTTAGCTTACCCTTTTGCGATGTTGTGTTGACCCATATGGACGGACATTGTTGTCCCAAAACTTTTTTAACCAAAGCGTCACATCTTTTGATCTGTTTATCCAAATCGGGATCGCTATCGGGATCGGGGTCGAAATCGAATTTTCCACAGCCTGGGTAGTTGAGCGTCCGTATCAGCTTACTTGGGTATGAAGTTTCAAACCCAGCGCATGGATGACCTTAAGCACGGTGTCAAAGCTTGGACTTCGTTCCCCGGAGAGGGCCTTGTACAGGCTTTCCCGGGACAACCCGGCATCCCGGGCCACCTGCGACATGCCCCTGGCGCGGGCGATATCGCCCAGGGCTTTTGCGACAAACGCGGCGTCGCCGTTGGCTTCTTCCAGGCAGGCTTCAAGATAGGCGGCCATTTCCTCAGGGGTGCGAAGATGTTCGGCGACATCGTATCGTGTGGTGGTGGTTTTTGCCATGAGATACTCCTATAAATTCCGTGCAAGACGCAGTGCGGTTTTAATGTCCCTGGCCTGGGTTCGCTTGTCTCCACCGGCCAGTAGGATTATCAGTTTTTGTCCCTGTCTTTTATAATAAACCCGGTATCCGGGGCCATAATCGATCCGCAACTCCGCAACACCCTCGCCCACGGCCTTGGCGTCTCCGGGGTTTCCCGCAGCCAGCCGTTCTATCCGGACAAGAATGCGGGCACGGGCGCGAATGTCATGCAATCCGTCGATCCAGTCGGTGAAAAGGTCGGTCCTTCGAATTTCAATCATGATTGCAGTGTAGCCCTTAGGCTACATATTGTCAACGAGGTTTTTTTGTCGGGCGACGCTTGTTTATGACGTCGTTTTTATTTTGCGGCCTGAGGCTTTGCGCCGTAGGCGATCAGGCCGCAGGCCGCGAGAAGAGCAAAGACGGCGCCGGCCGTGAAGGTGGCCCCCGGGCCAAAGGCGCTCCACAGGGCGCCGGCAATGACGCTGGCCAGCAGAAGAGCCCCGCCGCTTACCAGGTTGAAGATGCCAAAGGCCGTGCCGCGCAAATCCGAAGGCACGGTGTCGGCCACCAGCTTGGCCAGCAGGCCCTGGGTGCAGGCCATGTACAGCCCCCACAGGGCCGCGCCGGCAAACACCGTCAGCGCTGACGCGGCAACCGCCAGCACCAGGTCGGCAATGATCAGCAGGCCCAGCCCGGCCAGCAGCAGGCGTCGGCGGCTGATACGGTCGGCGGCCGCGCCCAGCGGATAGGCAAACCCCGCGTAAAAAACATTCATGATCATCATCACCACCGGCACGTAGGCCAGGGCCAGCCCCACATCCTGGGCCCGCAGCACTAAAAAAGCCTCGCTGAAGCGCGCCAGGGTGAACACCGCGCCCAGCAGCACCACCATCCAGTAGCGCCCGTGCAGCCGCCGGGCGCCGGCCAGGGGCGATACGGGCCTGGCGGCGGCCGCGCGTTCGGGTTCGCGCAGGTAAAACACCAGCAGTCCCACCGTGATAAAGGCGGGCACAACCGCAACCCACATCACGGCCCGGATGTTGCCGGCCAGCGCGATCATCAGCGCCACTGCCAGCAGGGGGCCGAGAAAGGCGCCCACCGAATCCAGGGCCTGGCGCAGCCCGTAGACCGCGCCCCGCAGCCGGGGCGGCGTGATGTCCGCCACCATGGCGTCGCGCGGCGCGCCGCGGATGCCCTTGCCGATGCGGTCCACGAAGCGACCGGCCAGCACCCAGCCGATGGCGTTGGCCAGGGGAAAGACCGGCTTGGTAAAGGCCGCCAATGCGTAGCCGGATACCAGCAGGAACTTGCGCCGGCCCAGGTAGTCGCTGAGCATGCCGGAAAAGACCTTGGTAACGGCGGCAGTGGCCTCGGCAATCCCCTCGATGACGCCCACCGTGACCATGG
>JBMORB010000352.1:0-9084 GCA_049320925.1 Thermodesulfobacteriota bacterium
GGTCCATCAGGCATACTACGAAGGGCATGCTGGTGCGGTCGGCGAAAGCTTTTTCCCGCCCCAGCACATGGAACATCTGACGCCGGTTATGGACGTTGGTCAGTTCATCATGAACGGCGAGTTGTTCGATGGTGCTCAGAGCGTTTTTCAATTCCATGTTGGTTTGAATGACTTTTGCGCGCAGGTTCCGAATATAGTGTCCCAGAGGTGAAAACCACGAAAGGGCCGCCAGCAGCAGTGTCCCGCGGGTTATCTCCAGTCGAAGGTTTACGGTATCCGGCGCATGGCGCAGCAAGAGAAATGCCGCCGTGCCATATGAGGCGGCGGCCACAAGGGAAAGGACAAAAAACTGCCTGATCTGCAGACGGAATATGCCGAAGATAAATACAATCAGGTAGAGCGCGATGTAACTTCCCCTCAGGGGGTTCTGTGTAAAATAGCTCAGAACGCTCACCCACAGGATCCCGTTGACCATCTGGCCGATGGTCAGGCTGGGGTCCTTGAACCGTTGATTAATACCGGAGATGAAGAGTCCATAAAAGAAAAGGTTGGACAGGAGCATTAAGCCGCACAGAACCACCACCTCGTGGAGAGATGTCCGCATGAGGCCGAGGTAGTGGCAGATAATGAAGAGCAGCATCCACAGCAGGTATGAAGTAAACGCCATCAGGAAACGGCGTACCCGCAAGGCCTGTCGTGGATCCTTGGGCTGGACTATGTCGATCATCGTGACAGTCAATTCGTTTGCAATGTAGACAAATTTGATAATATATCTTTTCATTGTTAAAGGGTCAAGCCCTAGTCGTGAGACGGTTGGTTTTCTGTTTTCAGAGCGACCGACCAGATATGGAAAGGATAAAACATACCCCACATATTGTGGTCGAATTTTCTTGACATACAATTTTTGGATATATATAGTACTGACCAATCGCTATGGATAGTTTTTTTGTTCTTCGAAAAACGATTAATTATAGAGGGATTCACTTTCAGCACAAAAGCGGGGACAGGGGTGGCAGTGGTGATTTTAAATGGTTTTCTTACTTGACAGGGAGGCTTTCGGGTGCTAAGTTTCCCGAATTTTACATGGCAGTTTGCCGGGGATGTAGCTCAGCTGGGAGAGCGCGGCGTTCGCAACGCCGAGGTCAGGGGTTCGATCCCCCTCATCTCCACCAGTTTCTGCCGGGGGTATCTGGCCGGCGTAGCGATTCAGGTTTTCATCGGTGGACGCACACCGTATGAATCATGTCAACCGGACACCCGGGAGTAGGCTGATGGAGCGTTCTGCTTCTGTCCAGCGGCACACAAAGGAAACCCAAGTGAATCTCGCCGTTCTCCTTGACGGGACCGGCGTTCAGAAAATTTCCACAGGCATCCCGTTTTTTAACCACATGCTTTCTCTTTTCGCCACCCACGGCTTTTTCGATCTTTCCATCCAGGCGACCGGCGACATCGAAGTGGACTTTCATCATACGGTTGAAGATGTGGGCATTGTCTTGGGAACCGCTGTTAGCAAAGCCCTTGGAAACAGGCAGGGGATTCGGCGTTATGGCTATGCCGTCACGCCCATGGACGAGGCGTTGAGCCGAGTGGCCATCGATCTTTCCAATCGCCCTTTTCTGGTATTCCACGCGCCACCGGTGCCACCGGCTGAAACCGGGTTCGGTGTGCAGCTGGCCAAGGAGTTTTTCAGGGCTTTCGCGACCCACTGCGGCATGACACTTCACATTGAGGTCGCTTACGGTGAGAACGAGCACCATGTGATTGAATCGATATTCAAGGCCGTGGCCCGGGCGCTGGACATGGCGTCCGCCCCGGATGAACGGATCGTCGGTGCGCTTTCCACCAAGGGCTGTATTTGAGAGGCGTTCGGCGGATTATGATCGTTATACCGGCAGTGGATATCAAGGGAGGAAAATGCGTCCGATTGTTTCAGGGAAAAATGGACGCGGAAACGGTATTTTCCAACGATCCTGTCGAAATGGCGCAACGATGGGAAAAAGAGGGCGCGGAACTGATTCATGTGGTGGATCTGGACGGCGCGGTTCAGAAAAGCCCTCAGAACCTGAAACAGATCACGTCGATCCTTCAAGGGGTGAAGACTCCGGTGCAGGTGGGAGGCGGCATTCGAGATATTGATACCATGAAGATGTATGCCGACCTGGGTGTGGCCAGGATCGTGATCGGGTCTGCGGCGGTGAATCAGCCGGATCTGGTGATGACGGCCTGCCGCATGTTCCCGCGTCGTGTGGTGCTGGGTATCGATGCCAGAGAAGGAATGGTGGCCACGGAGGGGTGGACCACCACCACCGGAATTCCGGCGGTGGAGCTGGCCAGGAGATTCGAGGGATGCGGTGTAGCGGCGATCAACTTCACCGACATTCACAGGGATGGAACACGGATGGGACCAAACATTGAGGCCATTCGGGATTTTGCCGCCGCCGTCGCCATTCCTGTCGTGGCGTCTGGCGGCGTATCCACAATAGAAGATATTCGTGCCCTGGCGGGCATTCAGGAATTCGGCGTGACGGGCGTTATCACCGGCAAGGCCCTGTATGACGGGACTTTGAGCCTTGCCGAAGCCATTATCGTGGCATCGACCCGGCAAACAACCTCACGGGAGCGCATTGGCTGACAGTGTTTATCCCTGACGACATCATCGCGAACATCAAAAACACCGCCGACATTGTCGACATCGTTTCGGAAGTGGTGCGACTGAAGAAGGCGGGAAAAAATCATATTGGCCTGTGCCCTTTCCATTCGGAAAAAACCCCCTCATTCACCGTCAGCGCGGATAAACAGATATTTCATTGCTTCGGCTGCGGCGAGGGAGGAAACGTTTTTTCTTTTCTTATGAAACATCAGGGCCTCTCATTTCCTGAAGCCGTTGCCCTGCTCGCCAGGCGCTACGGCATCACGCTTCCCAAGCCGGAGGCGGGTCCCCAGCGTGAGAAGGCGCTGTCTGAGCGCCAGCGGCTGCTGACCGTGGTCAGCCACGCGGTATCGTTTTTCCAGTCCTGTCTCAAGAGTGGGCCGGGCAGTGAACGGGCCGGTCGCTATCTGGCCGGTCGCAATCTTACCCCCCAAACGCTTCAGGAATTTCAGTTGGGATACGCCCCCGGCGGATGGGACCATCTTATTCGGTTCTTCGCGAAGAAAAAGATATCTCTTTCTCTGGCTGAACAGGCTGGCCTGGTTGTCCCCAACAAGGAGGGCAACGGTTACTATGATCGTTTCCGGGAGAGGATCATCTTCCCCATCACCGACGTGGGCGACAGGGTAATTGCCTTCGGGGGCCGCGTGATGGACGATTCACTGCCCAAGTATCTTAATTCGCCCGAAACACCACTCTACAGCAAGAGTCATACGCTCTACGGACTGGGCCGGACAAAGCAGATGTGCAGGCAGGCGGGGCTGGTTTATATCACTGAAGGTTACATGGATTTCCTGGCACTTTACAGCCATGGCATCAAAAACGTGGTGGCTACCCTGGGCACGGCCTTGACCGTGGAACATCTGAGATTATTGAAGGGGTTTGTGGAAAAAGTGGTGCTGGTTTTTGACTCGGACGCGGCGGGTATTAAGGCGGCCCAGCGCAGTATCGAGATATTCAACAGCGAAAAGGGCGTACAGCCTTTTATTCTGGTGCTTCCCACGGGCCACGACCCGGACTCTTTTGTCAATGAACATGGTGCACAGGCCTTTGAAACATTGGCGCAGAAGGCTTACGGGGCCATGTCGTTTTTGATCGAGTCCGCCATCAACCGGAACGGGCTTTCGGTGGAAGGCAAGGTCCGGGTGGTATCGGACCTGGAAGAAAGTCTTGCCGCGGTGGAAGATGGCGTGGCCCGGTCTTTGTATGTGAAAGAACTTTCCGAAAGGCTGGGGATCGAAGAGACGGCCATTCTTGAGAAGGTCCGACAGGCGGTTGTCCGTCGTCGGGAAAGAGCGGCCCGGCCTTCCTTGTCAGACACCGATCGTTATAAGGCTCCGGTTGCACGGGGGGAAGATACAACATCCGTATTTGCTGGTCATTACCGAATGGAGCGTCAATTGTTGGCCATGATGCTCCATGTCCCCGGAATGATCGAAGAGATTGAACAGCGGAATGTGCTGGCGTTGTTTGCCGACGAGCGTTTAAGGGCCATTGGTGCCCTTCTGGTGGCCCATCGGCAGGCATTGGAAAACCGTTCCGTGGATATCTCCGATCTGGTGACCGACGCCGCGCAACAGCGTATTGTTACCGCTCTTTGCGTGGGAGATGAACTTTGTGCGTGGAACGAATGGAATGAAATCGGTTGTCGCAAGCTGATTGGTCAGTTTGTCGACAGCCGCATACGCCGCGTTGATAACCTGCCCGGCAGGATCAAGGCGGCTGAAGAGGACCGTGACGGGGATTTGCTTGATGTACTGCTGAAGGCCAAGCAGGAGCAAATCCGGAACAAATTAACCGTAGAACAAAAAGGGGAGAGTGAATTATGGCAGAGAAAAAGGCTACAAAAAAGACAGCTAAGGCAACCGTAAAGAAGGCGGCACCCAAGAAGAAGGCGGCTCCGAAGAAGAAGGCGGCCCCGAAGAAGAAGGCCGCCCCGAAGAAGAAGGCCGCCCCGAAGAAGAAGGCGGCACCCAAGAAGAAGGCGGCGGCAAAAAAGTAAGTTCGATATTGCGTTTGAAGGAGAGTCACGGAATGGCAAAAAAACCCTTTGAGAAGAAAAAAACCGGAACATCCAAAAAGGCACCCGTCGCAGCGGGCAAAACAGCCAAGCCGGCAAAGCCCGTCTTGGCAAAGTCCGTGAAGAAAAAGGCCGCATCTGTGCAGGGAACCGGCAAAAAGGCTGCGGCCCGTAAGGCAGTCGTGGCTAAAAAGACGGTCCGTGTCAAAAAAGAGAAGCCGGTCCAAAAGGCGGGCGTGTCATCAGGAAAGCCGGATAAAAAGGGTGTTGCCGCCGTGTCAAAGCCGGTAAAAACGCAAACTGCTGCACAAAGAACTCCTGTTAAAAAGGCTGCCGCTCCCGGAGCGGCAGCCAACAGGAAACCCAGGGCGGCGGAAGTCAAAGCCGCGGAAAAAAAACGTTTGTCCGTGGGCGCAAAAGCCGGCAAAAAGAAACTGGCGGAAAAGAAACCAGCCACCGTCACGGTCCCCAGGAAGGGTTCCACGGTTTCCAAAAAGCCGGCTGCCGCCCATGTCCCCCAGCCTCAGGTTTTCAAGCAGAAACTGGGAGGACTGATAGCGAAGGGGAAAAAGCAGGGTGAACTGACCTATGAGGAGATCAGTAAGGCGATTGATGCCAATGAAATTGCGCCCGACCAGATGGACGACCTGCTGGTCTATCTGGATGACCTGGATATCGCCGTTGTAAAGAAAGAGGACCAGGTCGATGCGGGAGGCGACGACGCGACCAAAGAGCAGGCGGGTGATGAAAGTCCTGTTTCCTTCGACGCGGATCCGGGTTCGGTGACTGACACGGTCAAGATGTATCTCCGGGAAATGGGAATGGTCACGCTGTTGAGCCGGGAGGGTGAAGTCGAAATCGCCAAAAAGATCGAAGCGGGCGAGCAGGAGGCGTTGCGCGGCATGCTCGATACCTCCATCGGTGTGGAAAGTATTATCGCTTTTGGCGATAACATCGAGGTCGGCAATATCCGCCCCAAGTCGGTTTTAAAGGACGTGGATGAAGGGGATGTGAGCGAAGAGGAGCTCCGCCGGATTGAAGATTTCAACGTCACGATTCGCCGGATTAAACAACTGGACGCCGAATGCCGTCCCCTGAGGGAGCGGCTCATGTCCCCCTCACTCTCCGCCACGGAGCGCAAATCACTGACCGACAAGCTGACGCAGAAAACGAATGAGATTTTTACAAGCCTTACTCCCTGGCGTATCGAGAGTGAAGTTCTGGATGTGATTGAGGAACGGATCAAGGCCGAGATTAAATGGTTTGAAGCCATGAGGAAAACCATTGAGCGCCGCCTGGGCGGGTTGGGCGCCAACGCTGCGGTATCCACCGTCCGGTCGAAAATGAAAACAAAGTCGGGCTTTGTGGCGTGGGCCGCCAAGCGTCTCAAAACGACCAAAGTCCAGATTGCCGGTTTTTATGATGAGATCAGGTCCCTTGAAAGACAGATCGAAATCCGCGAGCAGGCGATCATGGCCGACAGTTCCCTGCTTCAAAAGACAATGGCCAGTGTTGATGAAGGGTACCAGCGGGCAAAGGAGTCCAAGGGAGAATTGATTCGGGCCAACCTGCGCCTTGTGGTGAGCATCGCGAAAAAATACACGAACCGGGGCCTCCAGTTTCTGGACCTGATTCAGGAGGGTAATGTGGGGCTGATGAAGGCGGTGGACAAGTTTGAATACCGCCGCGGCTACAAATTCAGCACTTACGCCACATGGTGGATCCGGCAGGCCATCACCCGGGCCATTGCCGACCAGGCCAGGACCATCCGCATCCCGGTCCACATGATTGAAACTATCAACAAGTTGATCCGGACATCCCGATACCTTGTGCAGGAACGGGGGTATGAGCCGTCCCCGGAGGAGATCGCCGAAAAGATGGAGATCCCCCTGGAGAAGGTCCGGCGAGTGCTCAAAATCGCCAGAGAACCCATTTCCCTTGAAACCCCCATCGGCGAGGAAGAAGACAGCCATCTGGGCGACTTCATCGAGGACAAGAAGTTCATGATTCCGTCCGAGGCGGCGGTCAGCATGAATCTTGCTGAACAGACCCGCAAGGTGCTGGCCACGCTGACGCCGCGTGAGGAGAAAGTCCTCCGCATGCGGTTTGGTATCGGCGAAAAGGCGGATCACACACTGGAAGAGGTTGGTAAGGACTTTGCCGTGACCCGGGAACGCATTCGCCAGATCGAGGCCAAGGCCTTGAGAAAGCTCCGGCATCCCACCCGGAGCAAGATGCTCAAGCACTTTATCGAGTCCTGATTGAAAGCGGTTTTTTATGCTGTTGCGGACCGCCCCGGCCAGTTTTGAGGGGGGCCGGTCGGCTATTGCCCCAGTGCCGTGATAGCGGTATGGGGCAAATTTTATCGGATGGTCCGGGTTGGCCCTTGACAATACCGGCCCGAAGGGATTAAACAAAGGCGTGTAAAAGCGTATCGGCAGACGGGCCCATAGCTCAGCTGGCAGAGCCACCGGCTCATAACCGGTCGGTCCCTGGTTCGATCCCAGGTGGGCCCACTCAAGAGGCACAAGCAGAAATGAGTATCAACAATGTCAGGAATACGGTCGGGGTATAGACGCAAACAACCGGTTTGTCGGCAAACCGACAGGTGCGGACTTGTCAGGGGCGTGGTGTACTTCACCACGCCTTTTTTATTGTTCGCGGGCGGGCAGGGGGACGACGTCCGTGTGACGGATGCCGCTCCGCAAGGGATATGCGGCGCAGGGAGGAAATGACATGCATGCCACCGTCAGCGACGTGATCGCCATCATGAACCGTATCGCGCCTCCGGACCTGGCCGAGAGCTGGGACAATTGCGGACTTCAGGCGGGCCGCATGGACCAGCGGGTGACATCGGTGCTGGTGGCCCTGATCCTTGCCTGGCCGTGGTTCAGGATGCCTGCGCCCGAAAGACCGACCTGCTGATCACCCACCATCCCCTGTTTATCACACCGCCCAGGTTCGTCGATTTCACCCGTATGCCGGGAAAAGCGCTGGCCCTGGCGGCCACTTGCGGGCTTTCCATTTTTAGCGCGCACACCAGTCTGGACAGCGCCGCCGGTGGTTTGAACGACCGGTGCGCCGGACAAATCGGCCTTCGGAATGTACGCGTGCTTTCCAGGCCCGGGCAGACGGATTATGTCAAATTGGCCTTTTTCGTGCCGGTGAAACATGAGGAGCAATTGCTTGATACGCTGGCTTCCACGTCGGCAGGCACCCTGGGCCGTTATGCCTGCTGCTCCTTTTCTGTCCGTGGCACGGGCCGTTTTAAACCCCTGGACGGGGCGTCCCCTTTCATCGGGAGCGCTGGAGAGATCGCCAGCGTGGAAGAGGTCCGGATCGAGGCCATTGTGGCCGCCCGCGATGTGGACGATGTGGTAAGGACGCTTAAAAAGAGTCATCCCTATGAGACCATGGCTTATGACATTTTTCCGCTGGCGGGGGGCATTAACGGCATGCAGGGACTGGGCCGTATCGGTGAACTGGAGGCCGACATGCCGCTCAGGGCTTTTGTTGATCACGTGAAAAAACGGTTTGCAGCGGATCGCGTGGGCGTGGCCGGTGACCTGGACATGCCGGTGAAAACAGTGGCGGTGTGTTCCGGAAGCGGGTCAAGTCTGATCCGTCATTTTCTTTCTTCCGGCGCCGATGTTTTTGTCAGCGGGGATCTCAAGTACCACGACGGCATGACGGTTATCGACGCGGGACGGGCGCTGATTGATGTCGGCCATTTTGAAACCGAACGGCTGGTCATAGACCTGCTGGTGGAAAAACTGACAGACGAGACGGCAAGGGCCGGGCTTGACGTTCAGGTGACCGGCTACGCCGGCGAGCGCAATCCCTACCGTTTTTTATAAATTCCAAGTTTTAAAGAGGGCACGGCAATGGTTGATGTGACAAAAGATGAAATGATGGTTCTGGTGGCGCTTCAGGAGACACAAAGCGAAAAGGACCGGATTACCGCTTTTTTAAATGACGTGCCGAAACGGCTGGCAAAACTCGATGCCCGGCAGCAGGAGGCGGAACAGCGGTTTAAAGAGAAGGAAACGGCTGTGGCGGAGAAGCGGAAAAGCTACAAGTCCCTTGAACAGGACATTAAGAGCAGGCAGGACAATATCAAGAAAAGCGATGCAAAGCTTTTTTCGATCAAGAACAACAAGGAGTATCAGGCGGTATTGAAGGAGATCGACGATCTAAAGCGCCAGTCCACCAAAATCGAGGATCAGATGCTGGAAATTCTTTTTGTCGTTGAAAAAGAAGAGGTGGCCCTGGTGGAAGCCCGGAAGGCATGTGACGAGGAGAAGGCGGGTATCGCGGAAGACCGGCGACAGGTGGAGGCCGAACGCGCTGACTGGCAGCGGCGGCTGACCGAACTGGATGCAGCGGGCAGGGATGTTCAGGCTAAAATAGCTCC
>JBMORB010000353.1:0-8918 GCA_049320925.1 Thermodesulfobacteriota bacterium
TCCGTGTTTGCCGCCTCGATCACCTTCTGGGCTTCCTGGGTAGGCATGATCTCGTAGTGGGAGAAGGTCAGGGTGAACTTGCCCCGGCCGCCGGTCATGGAACGAAGGTCCGGGTCGTAGCTCTGGAATTCCGCCATGGGCACGTGGGCCTTGACGATCTGGTTTTTGCCCTTGCTGTCCATGCCCAGCACCCGGCCCCGCTTGCTGTTGAGGTGGCCCATCACGTCGCCCATGAAATCTTCGGGCGTGGTAACCGTGATCTCCATGATGGGTTCCAGGATCACGGGCCCGGCATCCACCGCCGCCTTTTTAAAGGCCAGGGAACCGGCTATTTTAAAAGCCATTTCAGAAGAGTCCACCGAGTGGTAGGAGCCGAAATCCAGAATCGTGCGGAAATCCACGCACGGGAACCCGGCCAGGGGGCCTTTTTCAGAGGCTTCAATAATACCTTTTTCAACCGCCGGAATGTAGTTTTTGGGAATGGCGCCGCCCACGACTTCGTCCACGAATTCAAATCCCTGGCCCCGTTCCATGGGCTCCAGCCGGACCCAGCAGTCGCCGAACTGGCCGTGGCCGCCGGACTGTTTTTTGTGGCGGCCCTGGACCCGCACTTTTTTGGTGAAGGTTTCCCGGTAGGGGATTTTGGGCAGGCTTAAGGTGACCTCCACGTTGTACTTGCGGCGCAATCTCTCCACCGCGGTCTCGATATGAATCTGGCCCCGGCCCGACAGTATGATGGCTTTGGACTCGGCGTCCCGGGACAGCGACAGGGAGGGGTCCTCCTCGGTGAGCTTGGTGATGGAGGACTGAAGCTTGTCTTCATCCCCCTTGTTTTTCGGCTGAACCGAAAACGAAACCACCAGGGGGAGGGGCTTGGCGCACTCGAAAACCACTTTTCTGGCCGGGTCGCAAAGAGTATCGCCGGTTTTGGTGAGCTTGAGCTTGGGCACCGCCACAATGGCACCGGGAACGGCCTCCGTGGTGTTGTCCTGTTTTTTCCCTCTGGAAACCAGCAACTGGTTGAACCGTTCGTTTTCATCGCGGGTGGTGTTGAACAGGGTTCCGTCCGAGCCCAGGGTGCCGGACACCACGCGCACAAAGGAGAGCAGGCCGGAAAACGCGCTGACGGTTTTGAACACAAACCCGGCAAAGGGTTCGGCCGGATCCGGGTTGCACACCACGTCCCCGCCTTTCGTGTCTTTTGCCTGCCACGGGCCTCTTTCAGACGGGGAAGGCATGCAGGTGGTCATGAAATCGGCCAGCAGGTCCATGCCGATGTTAGCGCCGGCCGCGCCGCAGAGAACGGGCGCGAAGACGCGATTTAAAATTCCTTTTTTCAGGGCGGCGTTCAGTTCCTCGTCGCTGGGCATGTTGCCTTCCAGGTAGCGCTCCAGAAGGGAATCGTCGGCCTCGGCGATGTTTTCGATCAGGGCTTCTTTTTCCGCTTCCACGGTTTCCTTCATGTCGGCGGGAATATCAACGCTGGCGCGGACGCCGCTGGCGTCATAGGTGTAGGCCTTCATGTTGACCAGATCCACCACGCCGTTAAACCCCTCTTTGGCGCCGATGGGCAGCTGCAGAATGATCGGTCTGGGGTGCTCAAGGGATTTTTTGGCATCTTCCAGGGCCTGGTCAAAGTCGGCCCTTTCCTTATCCAGCTTGTTGATGAAGATCACGCAGGGAATGTTCCGGGTTTTGGCAACGTCCCAAGATTCCTCGGTCTGGACCTTGACCCCGTCCACGGCGTCGATGACCACCACCAGGCCGTCGGCGGCCTGCATGCAGCTGACGGCATCGGAAAAAAAGTTCTGGTCCCCCGGCGTATCAATCAGGTTGATGACATGCTTCTTCCAGTCATACTGGTACAGGCCGCTGGTGATGCTGGAGCCCCGCTTGACCTCTTCGGGCTCAAAGTCCATGGCGGTGTTGCCTTCTTCTACGCGGCCCCGGCGGTCGATCACCTTTGCGTTGAACAGCAGAGCCTCGGAAATGGTGGTTTTACCCGAGCCACCATGCCCGACCAGCGCGATGTTCCTGATTTTGTCGATTTTTTCACTCATTGAACACTCCTGTTTTCTGTCAAAAGTTGACGCCGTCGAATCGAATCCGCTGTAAACCGCAGGGTCGTCCGGGACCTTTCGGGCAGCACAAATTCAATCTATCTAGCCTGTCTTTTTGGAAAAATCAAGACCAAACATGTTAAAAAATTCCACGTTCCCCTTGGGGCCGGTGATGGGCGACGGGACGGCCGTCTGGCAGCGTAGTCCATTTGCTTTCGCCCACCGGGTAAGGTCGTCCAGCACGGCCTGATGTTGGTCCGGGTCCCGCACCACGCCGCCTTTGCCGACCTGGCCCTTGCCGACTTCGAACTGGGGTTTGATCAGGGCCAGAATGACAGCGTCCGGTTTCATGAAGCTCAGAACCGCCGGAATGACGATCTTCAAGGATATAAAGGAAGCGTCGATGGTCACCAGGTCCACCGGTTCGGGAAGAGCGCCCGGGGCCATATGACGGATGTTGGTTCTTTCAATGGTCACCACACGGGGGTCCTGCCGCAGTTCCCAGGCCAGTTGACCATAGCCCACATCCACGGCATATACTCTGGACGCGCCGCGGGAGAGCAGGCAGTGGGTGAATCCGCCGGTGGATGCCCCCACGTCCAGACAGACAAAACCGGTCACATCCAGGCCAAAGGCGGAAAGTGCCCCCTCCAGTTTCAGCCCGCCCCGGCTTACATAGGGGCATGGATCGCCGGCTGTCACGGAGGCATCGACGCGGACCTGAATGCCGGGCTTGTCCGCGGGCCGGTCGTCGATCCGGACGAGGCCGGCCATGATCATGGCCTGGGCCTTCTGCCGCGTCAGGGCCAGCCCTTTGTCCACCAGCAGCTGGTCCAGCCGTTTTTTTTCCACGGGAGGCATGCGTGTTTCCTGAATAACAGCGGGCAGGCTGTTTCCTGTTGATCGAAATCGCTATCGAATCGGGATCGGAATCGTCGATCCGGCGGCCGGGAAACCGCCTATTCGGCCTTGCCGGCCATCAGCTTTCTGGCCGCCGCCGCAATGGCCTGAGCGTCTATCCTGTACCTGGCCCGCAGGATCTCCTGGGAACCGTGCTCCACAAAGGTATCGTTTATCCCCAGTCGTTCCACCGTCACTCCGGTCACCCGGTGGTCGTTAAGACATTCCAGCACGGCGCTTGAAAATCCGCCGGCCAGAATCCCGTCCTCCACCGTAATGACCCGGGGCGTGGTCCGGGCCAGGTCGCAGATCAGCGCTTCGTCCAGGGGCTTTACAAAGCGGCAGTTGACCACCGTGGCGGATATGCCTTCGGTCTCAAGCAGTTGTCTGGCACTCATGGCCTCGCAAACCGCGCGGCCCAGGGCCAGGATCAGCACGTCGCTGCCGGACGCCAGCACCTTGGCCTTGCCCACGGCAACGGGCAGCAGCGGATCGGAGAATGCCGCGCCTGTTCCTTTTCCCCGGGGATAGCGGACCGCCGCCGGCCCGTTGTGGTAGATGGCGGTCATCAGCATGCGGCGCAGTTCGTTTTCATCCGCCGGCGCCATGATCATCATGTTGGGCATGCCGCGCAGGTAGGCGATGTCGAACAGGCCATGGTGGGTGGGGCCGTCCTCGCCCACGATGCCGGCCCGGTCAATGGCAAAGGTGACGGGCAGGGACTCCAGGCAGACGTCGTGAATTATCTGGTCGTAGCTTCGCTGTAGAAAGGTGGAGTAGATGGCCACCACCGGCCGCAGCCCGTCGGCGGCCATGCCCGCGGCAAAGGTGACGCCGTGCTGCTCGGCGATGCCCACGTCGTGGAACCGGTCGGGAAAGGTCTCGGCGAACCGGGCCAGGCCCGTACCTTCCGGCATGGCCGCGGTCACGGCCACGATGGCCGGGTCTTTTTCCGCCAGTTCCACCATGGTCTGGCCGAAAACCTGGGTATAGGTGGGCGGGCAGGGGGCATCTTCCCCGCGCCGGTTGCCGGTTTTTACCTCAAAGGCGCCCACGCCGTGGAAATAAACCGGGTCATTCTCGGCAGGGGCGTAGCCCTTGCCCTTGGTGGTGGTCACATGCAGGAGTACCGGCTCCCGGATCTCCCGGATGTTCTGCAGGATATTGATCAACTGCCGGATCTTGTGGCCGTTGATGGGACCGAAGTATTCGAAATTAAAGGCCTCAAACAGCATGCCCGGCGTGACAAAGGCCTTGAAGGACTCCTCGGACCGCTTGGCGAACTGGTAGACGTCGTCGCCGATGCCGGGAAGGGAACGCAGCAGCTCGCCCAGTTCCTTGCGCCAGTCCTGAAGATAGGTGGCCGACAGGGTGCGGCTCAAAAACGAGGAGAGCGCCCCCACGTTTCTGGATATGGACATGTCGTTTTCGTTGAGGATCACGATCAGGTTCTTGTCCTTGTGCCGGTCTCCGGCCTGGTTGAGCCCTTCGTAGGACAGGCCAGCGGTCATGGAGCCGTCGCCGATGACGGCCACTACCTTGGAGGGGTCGTTGCGCTGGTGCTTGGCGCACAGAAAGCCCAGGCTGGCCGAGATGGAGGTGCCGCTGTGCCCGGTGGAAAAGGAGTCGTAGGGGCTTTCACTGCGCTTGGTGAATCCGGAGATGCCCCCGTGCTGGCGCAGGGTGGAAAACTGCTCCCGCCGGCCGGTAAGAATCTTGTGGGCATAGGCCTGATGGCCCACGTCCCAGATCACCCGGTCGTTGGGCACGTCAAACACGTAATGGATGGCAATGGCCAGTTCCACGGCGCCGAGGCTGGAGGCCAGGTGTCCGCCGGTTTTAGAGACGACCTTGACGATCAGCTCGCGGATCTCCTCGGCCAGGGCCGGAAGATCGGTCACCGGAAGTTTTTTCAGGTCCGCCGGAGAATGAATGGATTCTAAAAGGCCCAAGGGGCGCCGCTCCTACAGCTTTCTCTCAATTACATATTTTGCCACCGCCCGTAGCGGATTTGCTTTTATACCAAGAGAATCAATCGCTTGCAAGCTCTTTTCCACCTGTTCGGCGGCAAATTTTTTTGACGCTTCAATCCCCATGAGTGCCGGATACGTGGCTTTTTTCAGTGCCCGGTCGGTGCCGGCGGACTTGCCGGTCAGCCGGGGGTCGCCTTCCACGTTGAGCAGGTCGTCGGCCACCTGAAAGGCCAGGCCGATGTTGTCGGCATAGGCAATCAGTTGTTTGATCTGCCGGGCCGTGCCATGACCGATCACGGCGCCGGTTTGAACCGACGCCGTTATCAGGGCGCCGGTCTTGAGCCGGTGAAGCGCTTTAAGTTGCTCAAGGGTCAGGGTCTTGCCCTGGGCCAGAATATCGCGCATCTGGCCTTCGATCATGCCATGGTTTCCCGTGGCGTCGGCGATCAGCTGGATGACGGCCAGTCGCCGTTTCCCCTGGAAATAGATGTACCGGTCCGACGCGAGCACTTCAAAGGCCAGTGTGTGCAGGGCGTCTCCCGCGAAAATGGCGGTGGCCTCGTCAAAGGCCGCGTGGCAGGAGGGCTTGCCCCGCCGCAGGTCGTCGTTGTCAATGGCCGGCAGGTCGTCATGGATCAGGGAGTAGGTATGAATCAGCTCGATGGCGCAGCCCGTGTAGAGCGCCTCTTCCCAGCAGCCGCCCACCGCCTCGGACGCGGCCATGCACAGGATGGGCCTCAGCCGTTTTCCTCCGGCGTTCAGGGAGTGGCTCATGGCTGAAAAAAGCCGTCCCCTGGGAACGCATTCCGTCAGTATGCCTTTCAGCGCTTCGTTGACGGCCTTTCGGCGGCGGGTAAGGTAAGATTCAAGATTCACTGTCGTCTTCACTCACAAAAGGTTCGCTGGTGATCCCGCCGTTTTTATTCTTCATTAGAATACGGATTTTGTTTTCCGCTTCATTGAGCAGGGCGGAACACTCTTCCGAGAGCTTTACGCCGGCCTCGAATTTTTTCAAGGCCTGCTCCAGGGGAAGGGTGCCGGCTTCGATCTCTTCCACGATCTGCTCCAGTTTCTTCAGCGATTGTTCGAAATTTTTCTGCGTCGCCATGACATTTACTCCTCTCTCTTATCGCAACCGGGATCGGTATCTGGAAATCAATACCCCTTTCTTCCTGATTCTGCCTGAAGTTTGAGGCCCACTGAATACCGCAATTCAAAACAGATTGAAATCAATTTTATCCGGATGGCCGGAGATGGTATATCATCCTCCCCGACCCCTTGACCCCCTGGCCCCTCGAACCCTTTCTCATTGATCCACGGTGCAGCGGACCGACCCGTCGGAAACGATGATGTCCAATGCCTCTCCGGGACCCACCTGACCGGTTTTCCTGACGATTCGTCCATCGGCCAGCTTCCGCGCGATGCTGTAGCCCCGCTCCAGGACAGCCCGGGGGGAGAGGGCAAAAAGCCGCTGGGTCAGCCCCTCCACCCGGTGTCGCTTTTCCCGGACGCAGACGGCCGAAATGGCGGTAAAAAGGCGCTGTTCCAGCCGTCGGGCCATGGTGCCCCGCTCCGCGGTCAGCCGGTCCGGCATGCGGGCCGACAGCCGTTCCCGCTGCCATGCCAGGCGCTCGGTCCGCAGACGGACTTCCCGTTTCAGGGCACGGGCCAGGCGGCCGGTCAGGTCGTCGAGCCGAAGCAGGGCGTCACCCAGGGCACGGCGGGGGTCAATCAGCCGTTTGGCCATGTCGCGCAGGGCCCGGCGCCGGTGCATAACCATGCCTGAAAAACTCCTGGCCATGCGGTCTTGCAGCTTGCGGCAGTGGGCCAGCAGATCTTTTTTCACCGGAACGATGAGTTCCGCCGCCGCTGAAGGGGTGGGCGCCCGCAGGTCGGCCACAAAGTCGCAGATGGTAAAATCGGTTTCATGCCCCACCGCCGACACCACCGGTATGGCGGACCGGGCCACGGCACGGGCCACGGTCTCGGTGTTGAAGGCAAACAGGTCTTCCAGGCTGCCGCCTCCCCGGGCCACCACGATCACATCCGCATCGGCACGCCGGTTGGCCAGATCAAGGGCCGCCGCAATCTCATCGGCCGCCTTTTCACCCTGCACCGAGGCGGGATAAATTTCAATGTGAATGCCTGGAAAACGTCGGGTCATCACGTGAATCATGTCGTGAACCACGGCCCCCGTGGGCGACGATATGATGCAGACTTTGGCGGGCAGGAAGGGGAGCGGTTTTTTCCGCTCTTCGGCGAACAGCCCTTCGTCGGCCAGCTTTTTTTTCATCTGTTCAAAGGCGGCCAGCAGTTCCCCCATGCCTCTGGGCATGATGTGCTCGAAAATGATCTGGTAGGTGCCCCTGGGCGCATAAACGCCGACCCGGCCCAGGCCCGTTATCTTCATGCCGTCTTCAGGAGTGAATTTCAGCCCCCGGGCCTGGCCGGCGAACATCACGGCCTGAATCTGGGTATTGCTGTCCTTTAACGTAAAATAGAAGTGACCGGAGCCGGGCGCCTTGAAGTTGGAGATTTCGCCCTCCACCCAGATGATGGGAAACCGCTTTTCCAGCAGATTTTTGATTTCTCCGGTGAGCCGCGAAACCGTGTAGATGCCGCTTTCCGGCATGTGTGCTGACGCTGATTCCATAGGTTTTCTTTGCAATGGGGTTTGGTTTGTATGTATCACACCCCCGGAACGGACTCAACAGGAAGAAAGGACATGGCTGTACATATAATCGCCCGTTGTTGTCCAAAAACGGTTTTAACCATGGCGTCACATCTTTTGATCTGTTTATCCAAATCGGTATCGCTATCGGGATCGGGGTCGAAATCGCTATCGCTATCGAATTTTATATGCGGTGGTTTTTCTAAAAACATTCTCTCTCTTTTCTTTATCCGTGTACTTTTCTTGCCGCCAAGAAAAGTACCCAAAGAAGCGCAGCCCCGCGGCTTGGCCTTCGGCTTTCCTCGCGCAAGCGGTTTTTTCGGCGCGGTCAGGAACTCGCCCGCCTGCGGCGGGCTCAAACAGCCTGCCCGCTTGTTCCCGAAAAACCCGCTTGCGCTCGGCTGCGCCGCAAAGGGCGAAAACGGTCATTGACGCCCATGCTGAATTTTAAACCCCTTTCCATGGGGGAACCTTGTTTTTGATTTTATTTTCGAAATTTGTAAATTCAGATGGCTATAAATACAAAACCCCCTTTAAAAGTTGATTTTGGACAATAATGATAATCGCCATCGGAATCGGGATTGATGCTTTTAGGTCCTGATCCCGGCTTCGATATGTCATGTTGTTTCAACGCCCTTTCTCTTTCTTACCCATCCGTTTTGATACCGATTTTGCTTCCGATCCCGATTGGAACGACAATGGTTATCATTTTTATTTTCTTAACCCCGTTTGGCGCCATATATTTAAAATTATGGCCTTGACGACAGGCCGTAAAATCTGGTTTGATGAGTGAACTTTAATCAGCCTCTTTGATGTGGAAAATACAATGAGAATCGGCACGGGATATGACATTCACCGGCTGGTTGCCGGCCGCGACCTGGTACTGGGCGGGGTGACCATCCCCTTTGAAAAAGGGCTGGACGGCCATTCAGACGCGGACGTGCTGGTGCACGCCGTTTGCGACGCTTTACTGGGCGCCGCCGGCCTGGGGGACATCGGCATTCACTTTCCGGACACCGACGCCCGTTTCAGGGGCATTTCCAGTCTCGTCCTGCTGGAAGAGACGGGCCGGATGCTCAAGAGAAAAAGGTTCGACGTGGTTAACATCGATGCCACGGTCCTGGCCCAGGCCCCGAAGCTAGCCGCTTTTCGAAAAACCATGGAAGCCAGCATGGCAAAAGCCCTGGAAATCGACCCATCATGCGTCAATGTGAAGGCCACCACCACCGAGGGGCTGGGCGCCGTCGGACGGGGCGAGGCCATGGCCGCCATGAGCGTGGCTTTGATTAATGAAGGGTGAGAGGATTTAAAAGG
>JBMORB010000354.1:0-8808 GCA_049320925.1 Thermodesulfobacteriota bacterium
CGACGGCGATGGCCGGATGAAGGCAGAAGGATCGGCGGCCAGCTTTTCCATGCGGGTCTTGTCGCCCAGCACGCTGCCGCCGCTGCGGGCGCTGCTGGGGTCCACGGCCAGCACGGCCACGGTGAGCCCCTGTCCGGTCAGGAATGAGCCCAGGGTCTCGATGAAAACGCTTTTTCCCACGCCGGGTACGCCGGTGATGCCCACGCGGATCGATTTGCCCGTATGGGGCAGCAGGGCGCCCAGCACCTGTCCGGCGATTTTGCGGTGTTCGGGCAGAAGGCTTTCCACCAGCGTGATGGTCTTGGCCAACATTCGCCGGTCCCTGTCCAGGACACCTTTTACATAATCTTCAGGTTTCAGGGCCTTGGGCACGAAGGTTCCTTGTATTAGGTTTCTTCGGCGATTAAATTCGCCTTTCAAAGCCTTATCTAAATCGAAATCGGCATCGAAAAGCTGCCTTTTTGATTTCCGCCACCCCGGCCACCGAGCCGGGGCCCAGTTAAAATTTGGTTTTACGACTTGTTTACCCGTGTACTTTTCTTGGCGCCAAGAAAAGTACCAAAAGAAGGCGGCCCTGCAGCCTGGCCTTCGGCTTCCCTCACGCAAACGCTTTTTTCAGCGCGGTCAGGAACTCGCCCGCCTGCGGCGGGCTGAAACAGCCTGCCCGCTTGTTGGCGGGCTGAAGCCCGTTTGTTTCCGAAAAAAACGTTTGCGCTCGGCTGCGCTGCAAGGGCAAAACCGGACATGAGCGACCGCTTTATTTTGTCCCATACAGGGAGTTCACGATGCGGCCTCCAGCACGTTTAACACCTGGTTGGCCGAGTCGGTGATCACGGTGCCCGGTCCAAATACGGCGGACACGCCGGCACTTTTCAGAAAATCGTAGTCCGCCGGCGGAATGATGCCGCCGGCCACCACGCGAATCTCCTCTCCGCCCTCGGCTTTAAGGGCCGCGATCAGCTGGGGAACCAGGGCCTTATGCCCCGCGGCCAGGCTGGAGACGCCCACCACGTGCACGTCGTTTTCCACCGCCATTTTTGCCGCTTCCTCCGGGGTCTGGAACATGGGACCGATGTCCACGTCGAACCCCAGGTCGGCAAACCCGGTGGCCACCACCTTGATGCCCCGGTCATGGCCGTCCTGGCCCATTTTGACCACCAGGATTCTGGGTTTGCGGCCGTGCTTCTCGGCAAACAAGTCGGTGCGCTTGCGCAGAGAGGCGATGATCTCGCTGTTGCCGTACTCGCCGGCGTACACGCCGGAGATGCACTGGGTGGTGGCCACGAACCGGCCGAACACCTTTTCCATGGCCTCGGACACCTCGCCCACCGTGGCCCGGGCCCGGATGGCCGGAATGCAGGCTTCCAGCAGGTTACCGCCGGATTCGGCGCACCGGGTGACCGCTTCCAGGGCCTTTTTGACCGCCGCGTTGTCGCGGCCGGCCTTGAGCGCCTTCAGGCGGGTGACCTGCTCTTCCCGCACGGTCTCCGGCACCTCCCGCACTTCCAGGGGCCGTTCCTCGGCGACCTTGTATTTGTTAACGCCCACCACGGTCTCCTTGCCCTGATCGATACGGGCCTGGCGGCGGGCCGCCGCTTCTTCGATGCGCATCTTGGGCATGCCGGTCTCGATGGCCTTTGCCATGCCGCCCATTTTTTCAATTTCCCCGATGATCTGGCGGGCCTGGTCGGCGATGGCCGCGGTCAGGGCCTCCACGTAGTAGGAGCCGCCCAGGGGGTCCACCACCTTGCAGACGTGGCTCTCCTCCTGGACGATGATCTGGGTGTTTCTGGCCACCCGGGCCGACAGTTCGGTGGGCAGGCTCACCGCCTCGTCAAAGGCGTTGGTGTGCAGCGACTGGGTGCCGCCCAGCACGGCGGAAAGGCACTCAAGGGTGGTGCGGATGATGTTGTTGTAGGGGTCCTGCTGGGTAAGGCTCCAGCCCGAGGTCTGGCAGTGGGTGCGCAACATCCGGGACTGGGGGTCCTTGGGATTGAAACGGCCCACGATCTCTGACCACAGCAGCCGGGCGGCCCTCAGCATGGCGATTTCCATGAAAAAGTTCATGCCGATGCCGAAGAAAAACGAGAGCCGGGGCGCGAACGCGTCGATGTCCAGGCCCGCGGCCAGGGCCGCCTTGATGTATTCCAGGCCGTCGGCCAGGGTAAAGGCGGTCTGCAGCACCGAGTCGGCGCCGGCTTCCATCATGTGGTAGCCGCTGATGCTGATGGTGTTGTACTTGGGCATGTGGGTCGAACAGTATTGAATGATGTCGGCCACGATGCGCATGGAGGGTTCCGGCGGATAGATATAGGTGTTGCGGGTCAGGTATTCCTTTAATATGTCGTTCTGAATGGTGCCGGCCAGCTGCTTCTGCGCCACGCCCTGCTCCTCGGCGGCAACGATATAGGCGGCCAGCACGGGCAGCACCGCGCCGTTCATGGTCATGGAAACGGTCATTTTATCCAGAGGGATGCCGTCAAACAGCACCTTCATGTCCTCCACCGAGTCAATGGCCACCCCGGCCTTGCCCACGTCGCCGGAGACCCGGGGGTGGTCCGAGTCGTAGCCCCGGTGGGTGGCCAGGTCAAAGGCAACGGAAAGCCCCATCTGGCCGGCGGCCAGGTTTTTGCGGTAAAAGGCGTTGGACTCTCTGGCCGTGGAAAATCCGGCATACTGGCGGATGGTCCAGGGCCGGGCGGTGTACATGGTGGCCTTGACGCCCCGCACAAAGGGGGCCTCGCCGGGAATGGTGTCCACGTGGGAAAGGGTTTCCGTGTCCTCTTTGGTATAAAGCGGCTTGATGGTGATGCCTTCCGGTGTTTTCCACAACAGGGAATCCGCGGGCTTGCCTTTCATCTCTTTTTCCGCCGTCTGTTTCCATTTTGCCAGGTCTGCCATGGGTCCTCCTTAATATGTGCGACGCCGGGAATGGCGCCGGGTCTGACTGGGTGGTATAGCCGTTTTTGTTATCCGGATCGTTCATACAGCTCCACCAGCACGCCGCCGGTGGCCTTGGGATGCAGAAAGGCGATTCTGCCGCCGCCCGCGCCCTTTCTCGGGGTCTGGTCGATCAACTGTACGCCCTTCTCCTTCAACTCCGCCAGGGCCGCGTCGATGTTTTCCACGCGGAAGGCGACATGATGAATGCCCGGGCCTTTTTTCTCGATGTACTTGGCCACCGGGCTTTCAGGGTTTGTGGCTTCCAGCAGTTCAGCCTCACTTTCGCCCACCGGCAGAAAAGCGGTGGTTACCTTCTGCTCTTCAACGGTTTCCATGCCTTCAAAAGGAAGACCCAGAACGTCGCACCAGAACTTTTTGCCGTCCTCGATGTTGGGGACGGCGATGCCCAGATGGTCGATTTTTAAAATTTTCATTTCACTCTCCTGTATGGTGATTATCGTTTATGGTCGTTTTTTGACTCAAACGGCTTTCATGGCAGCGGCCATTGCCGCGGCAAAGCCCGGGGCCGACGCCTCAATGGTCTTGTCCTCCACGCAGAAGGCCAGGCGGAAATGACCGGGCCGGCCGAAACCCACGCCCGGGACCGCCAGAATGCGCTGTTCCTGGAGAAGCTTGACAAACGCCACATCATCGGCCAGAGGCGATTTGGGGAACAGATAAAAAGCGCCTTCGGGTCTGACAAAGTCATATCCGCTGTCGGCCAGAATCCGGCAGAGCAGGTCCCGCTTGCGGGCATACTCGGCGATGGCCACGTGCTGGCCCTGGATTTGAGCCACGACCCGCTGCATCAGGGCCGGCGCGTTGACAAACCCCAGCACCCGGTTGGCAAAGGCCATGGCGTCCACCAGATCCTGCCGGCAGGAAGCCGCCGGGTTGACCGCCACAAACCCGATACGCTCGCCGGGCAAAGACAGGGTCTTGGAGTAGGATGTGACCACGAGGCTGTCGGCATAGGCGGGGAAAAGGGGCGGCACGGTGATGGCGTCATACACGATGTCCCGGTAAGGCTCGTCCGAGATCAGGTAGACGGTCCGGCCGTTTTGCCGGCTCTTTTCGGCTAAAAGGGCGCCCAGCCGGCCAAGCGTTTGGGCGGAATAAACTTTTCCGGTGGGATTGTTGGGCGAATTGATGATCACCGCTTTGGTGTTTTTGTCGATGGTCCTGGAAAGAGCGTCTATATCAAGGTCAAAATCCGGGGCGGTGGGCGCGGTTTTGAAAATGCCGCCGTGGTTTTCCACATAAAACCGGTATTCCACGAAAAAAGGAGACGGGGAAACCACCGTGTCGCCGGGATCCAGAATGGACTTAAGAATCACGTTCAGGCCTCCGGCGGCACCGCAGGTCATGAGAATATCATTTTCCGAAAGGGTCGCCTGCTGTTCCCTTGATGCCTGTGCTGCCACGGCCCGCCGGGTCTCGGGATAGCCGGCATTGGGCATGTATCCGTGCTGCGTCCGGGCGCTTGAGGCGATGTCGATCAGGGCTTTTTTAAAACTTTGGGGCGGCGCCACGTTGGGGTTGCCCAGACTGAAATCAAATACATTGCCGGCGCCGTGGGCCGCCTTGAGCCGCGCCCCTTCCTCAAACATCTTCCGTATCCAGGAAGCCGAGGACAGACATGTTTTTACCTGCGCGGATATGGACATAGGCAAAGACTCCACCTCCCGGCAGCGGCCCTGTTGCGTTCGGCCGCCGGGTTTCAAGGGGTTTCGAACGGCTTTAAAAAAGTCTCCAGCGCTTGATGGAGAACGGGTGAAGAATAAAAGAAACCGGCGGTTTTGTCAATGGGGGAAGAGGGCTTTCCCTACATCAGACCTTTTCCACCCGGACGACACCGGGCACGGTTTTTTTCAGATAGGCCTCGATGCCCTGCTTGAGGGTAATCTGGGACATGGGGCATCCGGCGCAGGCCCCTTTCAACTTCACCGTGACCGTGCCGTTTTCCACGTTCACCAGTTCCACGTCACCGCCGTCGGCCTGAAGCTGGGGCCGGATCTGGTCAATGGCTTTCTGTACCTGTTCTTTCATGGCGCCTCCTGCATTGTGCTTATCGAAACCGGTATTCAAATTGAAATCCATCTCCCGCTCACTGTTGTCCAAAAACGGTTTTAATCACGGCGACACATCTTTCGTTTGTTCATCCAGAGCGAAACCGAATTTAATATACGGTTTGTTTTTAAAACATTATTCTCTCTCTCCTTTATCCGTGCACTTTTCTTGCCGCCAGGAAAAGAACCAAAAGAATACGCCCTGGCTTGGTCTTCGGCTTCCCTCGCGCAAACATTGTTTTTGCCGCGGCCAGGAACGCGCCCACCTGCGGCGTTATGCTTCCTCCGGTCCGGGGGAACCGTTTTCCGTGGCATCTGCTTCCTGCCGGGCCGCGTAAAACGCTTTTCGAAAAGCGGGAAACGTTCCGGCCTCAACAGCGGCGCGGATTTTACTGACAAGGTTTACATAGTAAAACACATTATGAATCGTGGCCAGGCGGTAGGCCAGAAGTTCCCGGCACAGAAACAGGTGGCGCAGGTAGGCCCGTGAAAATCGGGTGCAGGTGTAGCAGGTGCAGGCCGGGTCAATGGGATCGCCGCTTGTGGCGTGGGCCGCGTTTCGGATATTGATGGCTCCGAAGCTGGTAAACAGCTTGCCGTTGCGCGCGTTCCGGGTGGGCATGACGCAGTCGAACATGTCCGCGCCCAGGGCCACCAGTTCCACCAGCTCGGCGGGCGTACCCACGCCCATGATATAGCGGGGTTTGTCAGGCGGCAGCAGGTCCAGTGTGTGGGCGGCCACGTCGAGACGGGTTTCAATGGGCTCGCCCACGCTCAGGCCGCCAACGGCATAGCCCGAAAAGTCCAGGTCCACCAGACCGGCGGCCGATGCGCTGCGCAGATCGTCAAACATGCCGCCCTGTACGATGCCGAACAGGCCGCAACGGTCAGGACCGCCGGTTTCCCGCCACCGGTCCCGGCACCGGGTAGCCCACCGGAAGGTCAGATCCGCGGCGGCCCGGGCATCCTCCCTTGAGGCAGGGTAGGCGATGCACTGGTCCAGACACATCTGAATGTCAGAGCCCAGCCGGTTTTGAATGTCTATCACCGATTCCGGGGAGAGCAGGTGACGCGATCCGTCCAGATGAGACTGAAAGGCGGCCCCCTCCTCTGTGATGCGGGAAAGCTTTGCCAGGGAAAACACCTGAAAGCCGCCGCTGTCGGTCAGAATGGGCCGGTTCCAGCCCATGAAACGGTGAACGCCGGAAAAGGCGTCGAGAACGTCGCATCCCGGCCGCAGATAAAGATGGTAGGTGTTGCCCAGGATAATCCGGGCGCCGCAGGCTTCAAGGTCGTCGGGGGAAAGGGACTTGACCGATGCCAGGGTGCCCACGGGCATGAAGACCGGGGTGGGAACCGTTCCGTGGGCCGTTGTCATGATACCGGCCCGGGCTTTTGTGTCCGGGCATGCGGCGGTGAGTTTAAAATTAAACATGCGTTCTTGTCGTGATCCTGAAGCGGTCCGTAAAGTAAATATTGTATGCGGCTATTCTATCGCATGAATCACTGTTGTCCAGAAAGGGTTTTCATCATGACGGTACATCTTTATGATTATTGATCGAAATCGGTATCGGTATCGGTATCGAAAAACTGAGCTTCCGTCACCCAGGCCAAGCCTGCCCCGGACCTGATCCGGGGAGCCGGAGCCCAGTGCTTATGGGCGTCAAGGTATGCCGATCATCAAGTACTGGATGCCGGATCGTGGCCCGGCATGAAACACGCCCTTTTTTATTCGTGTGCTTTTCTTTGGCGCAAAGAAAAGTACCAAAAGAAACATGTCCTCGCAGCTTGGCCTGCGGCTTCCCTCGCGCAAACGGTTTTTTCGGTGCGGTCAGGAACTCGCCCGCCTGCGGCGGGCTCAAACAGCCTGCCCGCTTTATCCCGAAAAAACCGTCTTCGCTCGGCGGCGCTGCAATGGGCGGGGTTTACCATTGATGAGCAGTCCACCTTCAAGCGAAATAAAAGCATGAAAACACAGTTGTTTTTCAGATACTATTCAATCAGCATGGCGTCGCCGTAGCTGTAAAACCGGTAGTTTTCCTTCACGGCCTCGGCATAGGCGGCCAGGATGGTTTCCCTTCCGGCAAAGGCCGACACCAGCATCAGCAGGGTGGAGCGGGGCAGGTGAAAGTTGGTGATCATGGCGTTAATCACCTGAAACCGGTATCCCGGATAAATGAACAGGTCGCACGCTCCCGGCCCCGGCTGAAGGTCGCTGCCGGTCCGGGCCGCAAACTCCAGGGTCCGCACCACCGTGGTGCCCACGGCCACCACGCGGTTTCCGGCGCGGCGGGCACTGTTGATGAGACTGGCCGTGGCTTCGGGAATATCGAACCGCTCGGTGTGCATGACGTGGTCCCGGATATCGGACACCCGCACCGGCAAAAAAGTTCCGTGGCCCACGTGCAGGGTGATGGGGACCACCGTAACGCTTTTTGCCGCCAGCCGGGCCAGCACATCGGCGGTGAAATGCAGTCCGGCCGTGGGCGCGGCCACGGCCCCGTTTTGTTCGGCGTACACGGTCTGGTAGCAGGTCCGGTCGTCGCAGGGTGCGCCGGCGCGGTTTCGCGTGATATAGGGCGGCAGCGGGGTCCGGCCCACGGCAAAAAGGGTCTGGTCAAAATCATTGTCGCAGGAAAAGCACAGGGTAAAGATGCCGCCGGCCGCGTCCACCACCGTGGCGCGCAGACACCCCTCAAACAGAAACCGCGTTCCGGGCCTGAGGCTGCCCGATGCCTTGACCATGCACCGGCACACCACGCCGTCGGCGGTGCGCGTTCCCGGGTAGTCCAAAATCAAGGCACCGGCCTTTCCCCCGGTCTGTTTGACCCCTTCCAGCCGGGCCGGCACTACTTTTGTGTTGTTGATCACCAGTATATCCGACGGTCGCAGAAGATCGGGCAGATCGCAAAAACGGTGATGGGCAAGAGCGCCGGAAGACCGGCGAAGGCAAAGCAGGCGGCTGTTGTCCCGCCGGTCGGCGGGTTTCTGGGCAATCTGCTCCGGCGGCAGGTCGTAGTCGTAGTCGGAAACCAGGTACATGGCGCGGCCTACCGGTTTCCCGCATACACCAGGCCCAGGCCGGCCAGCAGCAGCACCAGCCCGAAAGCCCGCAGCACGCCGGGTTCCAGTTCAAGCAGCTGCCGCATCCACGACTGGACCTTTTCGGGAAAGGCAAAGTAGGGCAGGCCTTCGATGACCATCACCATGCCGATGACGCAAAGAAAAAACTTCATGATGTTTTGATTTCTCCAAGGCCGAATCATCGCCGCCGCCGGGGCCGGCGATTTCGGGAAACCCAGTATAAAAGCCTTTCAGGCGAATTGTCAAAGCGGAAAAGGCCGGTAAAAATGTCTTGACTATTTTTCCGCCCTATTACAGCATACACCCGAATATTAATGAACCTTTTCTTTGCGGATCGCCGGAAAATGGAGTTTGAACCTGTCATCGGGCTGGAAGTGCACGCCCAGCTCAAAACCGAATCCAAGATTTTCTGCGGCTGTTCCACCCGGTTCGGCGCGCCGCCCAACACTCACGCCTGCCCGGTATGCACCGGCATGCCGGGCACCCTGCCGGTGTTGAACAGAACCGTTGTGGAATGCGCCCTGAAAATGGCGGCGGCGGTTAACTGTGAAATCCGCCCTGTCAGCCGGTTTGCCCGGAAAAATTACTTTTATCCCGACCTGCCCAAGGGCTACCAGATATCCCAGTACGAACTGCCCATCGCCGAACACGGAGAGATCTTTATCGACGCCGGCGACGGGGAAAAACGCGTCGGCATCACCCGCATTCACAT
>JBMORB010000355.1:0-8620 GCA_049320925.1 Thermodesulfobacteriota bacterium
AAGGCTTCCGCTACATCGGTCGTCGTGTTCGGGTACAATGTAGGGGCGGCCTTCAGGCCGCCTGCGGCCGCTGTATTTAAACCCGCCGTCTTTGTCGATTTCGATACCGATTTTAATCTCGATAATACTGGAAGGATGAAACCCTCCGCTACATTCCTACAAATTTCAAATCAATAATATTTCTCAAGCAGCACGTGCCGCACCTGCTCCAGCTGCTCCTTGCTCAGGGATTTGAGGGCCTGCCGGATCAGGCCGTTGGTATGCTCGATCTCGGCGTATTCGATTTCCGCCTTTTTGGACCGCGCATATTCAAGGAAGGCTTTGTCCGTCAGGATATCCTTGACCACGGAAACCAGGTAATCCACCCGCTCCGGCGGGGTTCCCGGCGTGGTGACCAGGTACCGGCCGATGTTGGAAAGGTTTGCCCGGAAATCGATCCACCAAGCGTGGGCGTCGTCGAGTTTCACAAGCTCGAAAATCGTTGGCACATCGGGCAGCAGATTGTTCCGTTGCCTTGAAACAATGGCAATCGGGATCAACTGACCGTCCTGGGAGAATTTCTTTCCGGACGACGCCGTTATGGTAATGGCGTCGGTCTCTCCCCGCATGACGGACAGGGCCGCCTCGTTACTGCCCTTGTAGCCGATGATGATTTTGGATTTGAGTTGCAGGGCCTCTGAAAGACACGCTTCGATGTCGGCCATGTTGTCGATCTTGCTGCCGGCGGCCCACTTGACGGGCTGTCTGGCGGCGAGCATGTCGGCAATTGATTTGTACGGCGCGTCCTTTCCCACCAGCACCACCGCCGGCTCCGGGGAAACCAGCCCGATGGTGGGCGTGGCGGTGAGGTCATAGCGCACCGCTTCGTCCGACAGCAACTGGGCCAGGACCGCGGCCTGTCCGTTGACCAGCATGAGTGTCAGGCCGTCGGGTTTGCCGTTGGCCACCTGGTTCAGGGCCACGGCGCCGCCGCCGCCCGGCGTGTTCCTGACCACCACCGTGGCGCCGGTGCGCTTTTCAAACTCCGGCGCGATCAGCCGGGCCAGGGTGTCAAACCCGCCGCCCGGACCGTATCCCACCACCAGGTCAACGGTTTTGCCCTTGTAAAAATCTTTCTCCGACGCCGTCGCAACGGTTGCAAGCAGCGCCAGACAAATGCCGACAATAAAATGTTTCGGTTTCATTGTCCCCTCCTTTGAGTTAAAAACAACCGCGTATATTCCAAAACATCTTTCTCGTGCTCTTGCTTTTACTCCTGCTGTACCAGAATTTATATTAGATCACGATCAAGAGTACGAGCACGAGTAAGATAAAAAACACTTAAAATCTCATCCCGAATAAGTCCCCTCGACCCCTTGAGCTTTCATTTCACGGCCACGATATCCACGCGCATGGATTTGCCCCGCGTGGAAGGCGGGCCGGAAACCGGGTTCTCCCTGCCGGTGATGTCAAACCGCTCCAGTGAAAAGCCGGCGGCGGTAAACAGACCGCCAAGTTCTTCCGCGGAAGTCACGGGATAAGAGAAATAATTTTCCGCATAGGCGCGGGCCATTTTCTCCAACTCTTTTTCCGCAAGGTCAAACCGGCCAAAAGACCGCCCTGCATCCATCACCCTGGTTAAAAAATCTCTTGCCTGCTGTCCGGAGAATCCCACCCGGCCCTCGGCCATGGGCCGGATCCTGTTGGAGGTCACCACCCGGCCGCCGGGCCGCAGCAGGCGGTGCCAGTTTTGAATCAGATCCCCCCGTTGTGCCGGTGCGAAAAAGCCAAAGAACGAATGGGTGCAGATCAGATCAAAGCCCCCGTCATTGCGGTAGTCGAGCATGTTTTCGCATACCGTTCCGATGTCGATGCCGACGCGGCCCGCATACCAGCGGTTTAAAAACAGCGGGGTTTCACAGTGGTCCACCACAATAACCTCCGGCGCTTTTTGCGGCAGCGGCCACAGGTCGATAATGGTATCGGCCATGGCATAGTCGGTGGCCCCTGAAATACAGACTTTCCGATAGTCGCCGGAAGCCGCCAGAGGCGCGATGGCGGCCCGGTAAAATTCGTTCTGCAGGTAAGGCGGAGAGACAATGCCAAGAAGGCGCAGATACTGCCAGGCCCCGTGATACCAGCCGCACCCGTTGCACAGGCTTTCGGCCTCGCGGTAAGCCAGCGGCGCGCTCTGAGGAAGAAAGTCGTTTCTCATGTTATTTCCGGATGCCGAATTATGGGTGTGATACAGGCTTTACGCATATCACGAAAACGCAAAGAGCACCAACAGGAATTGGCGGCCGGTTTTACTGGATTCCGGCTCGCGTTCCGCTTCGCTTCACTTGGCCGGAATGACGGATTCCTCGTCACTCCGGCCCCCGCGCCGGAGTCCAGATATGTCCGGATAAAAGGGCAAAATGGTCAATTTTAATGGAAGCCTGAAGGCTTCCGCTACAGGGGCATCGCATTTACATGGGTCGTTGCATCCATCGACAGATGTAGCGGCGGTCTTTAGACCGCCATGCGGCCGGGTGGTGTCTGGGAAATGGTCAATTTTAATGGAAGGCTGAAGCCTTCCGCTACAAGCGCAAACGGAATCGGGCAGTCGATCCCGATTCCGATACCGATCCCGATTTGGATAATAAAAGAGTTACGCCCTGACCGTGAAGCTGGCCCGGTGAAAAAAGGTGGGGCCGTACCGGAGAATGGCGGCCCGGTGTTCTTTTGTGGGGTAGCCTTTATGCTGCGAAAAGCCGAACTGGGGATAGTCAATGCTGTAACGGTCCATCAGGTTGTCCCGGGTGACCTTGGCAATGATGGAGGCCGCGGCAATGGAGATGCTGGCGCTGTCGCCCTTTACAATGGCGGTCTGCGGCAGCGGCCGGGGAATGGTGAAGGTGCCGTCGATCAGCAGAAAGTCGGGCTGGGGGTAGAGGTTTTCCACGGCCATGGCCATGGCCAGCAGAGATGCCTGAAGGATATTGATGCGGTCGATTTCAACGGCATCGACGATGCCGATGCCCACGGTGACGGCGTCCCTGTAGATAGTCTCATACAGGGACGCCCGTTTCTTTGGGGAGAGTTTTTTAGAATCGGTGATGCGGCTGTCGATATAATCATCGGGAAGCACGACCGCGGCGGCCACCACCGGGCCGGCCAGGGGCCCCCGTCCGGCCTCGTCCAGGCCGGCGACGACGGAAAATCCCTCTTTCCTGGCCTTCTCCTCGTAGGTTCTCATGAATCGGCCCGAACACGGGGAACGGTGACCACGCGGCAAACGTCAACCCGGATACTGCATGCAATACCAGATTAGTCGCGTTTTTCCTCGATCTTGGCGGCCTTGCCGGTCAGGTCACGGAAATAGTAGATTCTGGACTGACGGACCAGGCCCTTTTTCACCACTTCGATCTTGTCGATGGAAGGTGAATGCAGCGGGAAAATACGCTCCACGCCGATACCAAACGAGGTTTTCCGTACGGTAAAGGTGGACGCGGTGCTTTTGCCGCCGTTGTGACGCCGCAGCACCACGCCTTCGAACACCTGAATGCGCTCTTTTTCACCTTCCTTGATCTTGACATGAACTTTCACGGTGTCACCGGAAGCAAATTCCGGAATGTCCAGCCGCATATGTTCTTTTTCCAGCCTCTTGATCGTTTCCATGATTTCCTCCATAAATCCTTATATCTGGCCGTTCCGGCGCCTGCCGGATACGACGGTTCCGAAACATTGACCAGCCTTTATACCCTATCTCCTGCCAGTCTGTCCAGTATTATCGACACAGCCGACCGGACCGACAGATGATTATATTCCGTTTTTCCGGCCAGGGGTTCCAGGACATGGTCGACCCGGTCCAGAAGCTCCGGGGCCAGCCCCCAGGAAGTGCCGAACACCAGCATTACCGGGACCTGCCTCAGCCGGTCTTTTACAAAATTCACGCTCACCGCGGCCGGATGGCGCCGGGCGCTGGTGGCCACCACCAGCGGGTCCGCCCCGGCCTCTGCGCCGGCGTGGGCCGTTGCGTCCGCCAGGGAATCGCATACACGGATCAGATCAAAGGCCCGGGCCCGCAACGGATTGTACCGGGACCCGCCGCCGGTGGTCCAGTGGGCCGTGATACGCTCCACCAGCCGTTTCTGGTCCTCCAGGGGCGTGACCACATAGTATCCCGCGGCCCCGTAGGTTTTCGCGGCCCTGGCAATGTCGTGCAGGTCCAGGTTGGTCACCGCCGAGGCGATGGTTTCGCCCTGCCGGCCCAGCACCGGATGGTGGACCAGCGCAACATACAAATGAGGCGGGCTAGTCGGGTTCATCGGACACCAGGATTTCAATTTTCCGGAACCACGCCTTTAAAATTTTCTTTTCCTCCGGACTCAGATCTCTTTCCAACAGCAGGTCCGGCCGCTTGAGCAGCGTGCGGACCAGGGAATTTTCCAGCCGCCACGCATCGATCCGGGCATGGTTGCCGGACAAAAGCACGTCGGGAACGGCCTCGTCCCCGAACACCGGGGGCCGGGTATAGTGGGCGTGTTCAATCAAACCCTGCTGAAACGTCTCCTTTTCCGCCGAGTCCTCTCCACCGAGGGCGCCGGGCAGCAGCCGGGTGACCGCGTCGATGACGATCATGGCCGGCACCTCGCCGCCGGTGAGCACGTAATCGCCCACGGAAATTTCGTCGTCGATGTGCTCCCGGCAGACCCGCTCATCAATGCCTTCGTAGCGGCCGCATACCAGGATCAAATCACGGGCGTCGGCGGCCAGCGAGCGGGCCTCCTGCTGCGTGAAAACCCTTCCCTGGGGCGAAAGCAGAACGGTCCGGGCCTCCGGTTTCCTGTCCCTGGCATCCTGAATGGCCGCGGCCAGGGGTTCGGGTTTCATCACCATGCCGCTGCCGCCGCCGTAGGGCCGGTCATCCACGGTCCGGTGCCGGTCTTTCGTGTAATCCCGGATGTCCACGGCCCGGCCCGATATGGTGCCGCTTTCAACGGCCCGCCGGACAATGCCGTGGTGAAAAAAGGCATCGATCATTTCCGGGAAAATCGTGAGGACCGTAAAATCCATGAAAGACCTCTTCTGCCGGGAGACTATTTTGTATCAGGCAGGCGGACCCGCATGGTGCCGGCGCCAAGGTCGATCTGCCGGATCACGGATTTGACGGCGGGCACCATGACCTCCCGGCCGGTTCCGGCGTCCGCCACCACGTAAACGTCGTTCCCCGGCGTGGGAATGATCGATACCACCCGGCCCAGCGGAACATCCCCGTCAAAAACCGACAGGCCGATGATGTCGTCCCAGTAATAGGTGTCGGTTTCCAGGTCCGGCAGGTCGGCACGCGACACCAGAAGGTCGGCGCCCACTGCCGCCTCGGCCTGGTCCCGGCCCCGGATTTCCGCCACGTCCAAAAGAAAATGGCGACCGTGGGGTTTGCACCCTGCAATGGTGCAAATCCGCTCGTCGCCTTTTGGGCTTTTAAAAACAAGGCGGGCGCCCTGTTCAAAATCGGCGATATCCCCGGAGTGGGAATAGATCCTGAGGGTGCCGCGAATCCCGTGAACGCCGACCACCTTGCCAACGGAAAGGGATTCGCGGCGGTTCATGAAGAGATTACTCGATGATTTCAAGCACCGTGCGTTTCTTGAGCTTGGCGGAAGCGGCGCTTAAAATGGTGCGCAAGGCCCGTGCGGTGCGGCCCTGCTTGCCGATGATCTTTCCAAGGTCTTCCTTGGCCACCTTGAGCTCCAGAACCGAGGTCTGGCTGCCGTCCACTTCCGTAACGATCGCCTGGTCGGGGTTGTCGACAAGCGCTTTGGCGATGTACTCGATCAACTCTTTCATGGACATAGCCGCATCTCCTTGCTGTTCGTTGTAGTTGACGTACCGCTCTCCCAACATATCCGGTCAACAACGCACTGTCTGTGAAAGTTAATCTGCCGGAAATTATAACATTCCCATCGCAAAACGCAAATTTTAATCGCCGGGCGCCCGTTTTATGAAACCGCAACGCCCTCTTTTTTCAACAGGCTTTTCACGGTGTGGGTGGTCTGAGCGCCCTGGGCCAGCCAGTATTCGACCCGGTCCCGGGTCATCTCGAACTGGGCCGGCTGAGCCAGCGGGTTGTAGGTGCCCAGCTTTTCCAGAAACCGGCCGTCCCGGGAAAACCGCTCGTCAGTCGCCACCAGCCGGAAAAAAGGTCTCTTTTTGCGTCCGCATCTTGCCAGTCTGATTTTTACCGCCATGTCTTCTCTTTCTCCTTAAAATGGCGCCATGCCGCGGCCCATGCCGCGCATGCCGCCTTTGTTGAATTTTTTTACTATTTTCATCACCTGCGTGTAGTCCTTCAACAGCCGGTTGACGTCCTGCACACTGGTGCCACTGCCTTTTGCAATCCGCTTGCGGCGGCTACCGTTGATAATGGCGTGCCGCCTGCGTTCTTCCGCCGTCATGGAGTTGATGATCGCCTCGATCCTGGCCAGCTGGCGTTCATCCACATCCATGTCCTTCATCTCCTTGAGCTTCCCCATGCCGGGGATCATCTTCAAAAGATCCCCGATGGAGCCCATCTTTCGCACCTGGGCCATCTGATCGCGGAAATCCTCCAGGGTGAACTCGTTCTTCCGCAGCTTCTTCTGAAGGTCGACCGCCTTTTTTTCGTCCACCACGGCCTGGGCCTTTTCGATGAACGACAGCACGTCGCCCATGCCCAGAATGCTGGAGGCCATGCGGTCCGGGTGAAACGGCTCCAGGGCGCTGGTTTTCTCGCCCACGCCCACGAACTTGATGGGCTTGCCGGTCACGGCCCGGATGGAAAGGGCCGCGCCGCCCCGGGCGTCGCCATCCGTCTTGGACAGGATCACGCCGCCGATGTCCAGCCGGTCGTTAAAGGACTGGGCGATGTTGACCGCGTCCTGACCGGTCATGGCGTCGGCCACCAGCAGAATATCCGACGGCGCCAGCGCCTGTTTGATGGCGACCAGCTCGTTCATCAACTCTTCGTCGATGTGCAGCCGGCCCGCCGTATCCAGCAGCAGCGTGTTGCACCCCTGCTGCTGGGCCGCCACCCGGGCCTTTCGGCAGATGTCCACCGGGTCGGCCTTGGGGTCCGAGTCGAACACCGGCACCTGAACCTGGCTGCCCAGCTTCTTGAGCTGGTCGATGGCCGCGGGCCGGTACACGTCCGCCGGCACCAGGTAAGGCTTTCGGCCCTGCTTCTTCAGGTAGACAGCCAGCTTGGCCGCGGTGGTGGTCTTGCCCGAACCCTGAAGTCCCACCAGCATCACCGACACCGGCGCCTGTCCGGCCAGGTTGATGTCCTGGCGTTTTTCGCCCATCAGCCGGGTCAGTTCTTCGTAAACGATCTTGATGACCTGCTGACCAGGGGTCAGGCTTTCCAGGACTTCGGTGCCGATGGCCCGCTCCCGGATGTCCGCGATAAACTGTTTAACGATCCGGTAGTGAACGTCGGCCTCCAGCAGGGCGAACCGGACCTCCTTGAGACCCTCATCGATGTTTTTCTCGGTGAGTTTCCCCTGGCCCTTGAGCTTCTTAAAAACCGCGTTCAGCTTGTCGCTCAGGTTCTCAAACATGCCCTGCCACTGCGATCCTTTCTTTCCAGGACCATGACCCGCCGGCAAACAGATGCCGAAAAGGCCGATGGCCAAAAACTAAACCCTTGAAACTAATATTTTAGTAGTGGCATGTCAAGAAAATTATATTATACTGGGCGGGCAAAACAGCAGGGAAACACATGAAAAGCACCGACCTCCCGCGAAACATAAAAGACTTCACCCGGCGGCAGTTTGCCGACTGGCTGGCGGCAAACGGCATCGCCCCCTACCGGGCCGACCAGGTGTTCAAGTGGATTTTTGTCCACCGGGCGGACGCCTTTGACGAGATGACCAATATCTCAAAAGAAATCCGTGGGATGCTGGCCTCGTGTTTCTCCATGGAGCCCCTCCGCGTCGCCCGGACCCAGCAGTCGGCCGACGGCACCCGAAAGTACCTGTTTGCGCTTGCCGACGGCGAGCATATCGAAAGCGTGCTGATTCCGGAGGAAGACCACTACACCCTGTGCGTCTCCACCCAGGTGGGATGCGCCCAGGGATGCGCTTTCTGCATGACCGCGAAAAAGGGGTTTGTCCGCAACCTGACCCCGGCCGAAATCACGGGCCAGATTCTGGACGTCCGGAAAACCCTGGACAAGGAAGAGAAGCTGACCAACATCGTGCTGATGGGCATGGGCGAACCCCTGGCCAATTATGACAACGTGATCGCCAGCCTGGACACCATCACCGACGGCGACTGCGGCCTGCGGCTCTCCACCCGGCGGGTGACGCTGTCCACTTCGGGCCTGGTGCCCCGGATGGCGCAACTGGGCCGCGACACCACGGTCAACCTGGCCGTTTCCCTCAACGCCACGGACAACGCGACCCGTGACATGCTGATGCCCGTCAACAAGACGTATCCCATCGAGGTGCTGCTGGAGGCATGCCGGGCCTATCCCCTTTCCAACCGGCGCAAGATCACCTTTGAGTATATCCTGATGGCCGGGGTCAATGATTCGGAAAAGGACGCCCGGCGGCTGGTCAAACTGCTGCGGCCCATCAAGGCCAAGGTCAACCTGATCCCTTTTAACGAGCACGAGGCC
>JBMORB010000356.1:0-7500 GCA_049320925.1 Thermodesulfobacteriota bacterium
TGTGCTTTTTTTCGGCCAGCAGCGCATTGATCTGGTCGCCCAGGACCTTGGCCGCGCGGCCCAGATGAATTTCCAGAATCTGGCCCACGTTCATACGAGACGGCACGCCCAGAGGGTTTAGCACCATATCCACCGTGGTGCCGTCCTCAAAGTAAGGCAGGTCCTCCTGGGGAAGGATGCGGGAAACAACGCCCTTGTTGCCGTGGCGGCCGGCCATCTTGTCACCGGTGGAAAGCACGCGCTTCATGGCCACGTAGACCTTGACCATCTTGATCACGCCGGGCGGCAACTCTTCGCCGGCGCCATAACGGCTGACCCGGGCCTCGAACTCCTCCCGGCAGGCATCGGCCTGACTTCGATACCACTCAAAGATGCGGTGGGCCTGTTCCGTGACCGCGTCTGAGGTCGTGGCGATTTTTTCGAACTGCGCCATAGGAATCTCGTCAAAAAGGGCCGCCGTGATCTTGTCGCCCTTGTCAAGAATTGCCTTTTTGCCCTTCTTGATCGGGGTATCGCATTTCTGGCCCACCAGCAGAGACCGCAATCTTCCACGAACCACTTCCTCAATGACCGCGATTTCATCGTCCCGGTTTTTCTCCAGGATCTGGATTTCGCTGTCCTCAATCATGCGGGTACGGGCATCCTTGTCCACGCCCCGGCGGGTGAACACTTTGGCGTCAATCACCGTGCCGTTGACTCCCGGCGGCACCCGAAGGGAAGTGTCCTTCACGTTACCGCCCTTTTCGCCGAAAATGGCGCGCAGCAGCTTTTCCTCCGGAGAGAGCTGGGTTTCGCCCTTGGGAGTGATCTTGCCCACCAGGACGTCGCCGGGCTTGACCTCGGCACCCAGCCGGATGATGCCGCTCTCGTCCAGGTCCTTTAAGCTTTCCTCTCCCACGTTGGGAATATCGCAGGTGATCTCTTCCTTGCCCAGCTTGGTGTCCCGGGCCACCACCTCGAACTCCTCGATATGAATCGACGTGAACACGCCGTCTCGCACCAGGTTTTCGCCCACCAGGATGGAGTCTTCAAAGTTGTACCCGCCCCAGGGCATGAAGGCCACGGTCACGTTCTTGCCCAGGGCCAGTTCACCCTTTTCCGTGGCCGGTCCGTCGGCCAGCACATCACCGGGCGCGACCCGCTGGCCCTTCTTGACGATGGGCCGGTGGTTGAAACAGGTATTCTGGTTGGAGCGGATGAACTTGGACAGGTTGTAAACCGTCACCGGCCTGGCGTCCAGTTCGTCGCCATTGTCTTCGTGCCGGACCACGATGCGGGCCGCGTCCACGTAAACCACCTCGCCGGGCCGCCGGGCCACCACGGCCACGCCCGAATCCCGGGCCACCACCTTCTCCATGCCCGTGCCCACCAGGGGGGCGCTGGTCTTGGCCAGGGGCACCGACTGGCGCTGCATGTTGGACCCCATCAGGGCCCGGTTGGCGTCGTCGTTTTCAAGAAACGGGATCAGCGAAGCGGAAACGCTCACCAGCTGATTGGGCGACACGTCCATCAGTTCCACGTCTTTGGCCTTGATCATGCTGAACTCGCCGTTGACCCGGGCGATGACAACCGGATTGACGTAGCGGCCGTCCCTGCCGATGGGCGCGTTGGCCTGGGCAATGGGATGCTCCCCTTCCTCAAAAGCGGGCAGCATCTTGATCTCCCTGGAAACCTTGGCGTCATTGACAACGCGGTAAGGGGTTTCGATGAAACCGTAATCATTAACCCGCGCATAAGTGCTCAGGGAGACGATAAGGCCGATATTGGGACCTTCCGGGGTTTCAATGGGACAGATGCGCCCGTAATGGGAAGGATGAACGTCCCGGACCTCGAAGCCGGCCCGTTCCCGGGTCAGGCCGCCGGGCCCCAGGGCCGAAAGCCGCCGCTTGTGTGTGGTCTCGGACAGCGGGTTTGTCTGATCCATAAACTGGGAAAGCTGGCTGGTGCCGAAAAACTCACGTACCACCGCGGACACGGGCTTGGGATTGATCAGGTCGTGGGGCATGAGGGCGTCCACTTCCTGAAGGCTCATGCGCTCTTTGATGGCCCGTTCCATGCGGACCAGGCCGATGCGGTACTGGTTTTCCAGCAGCTCGCCCACGGCCCTTACCCGACGGTTGCCCAGATGGTCGATGTCGTCCACCGGGCCCTGGGTGTTTTTCAGGTGAATCAGCGTTTTGACGGCCAGCAGCAGATCCTCGCGCCGCAGGGTCCTCAGGGTCACCGGCGCCTGGGCGCCCAGACGGTGATTCAGCTTCAGCCGGCCCACGGCGGAAAGATCATAATAGTCGGACTTGAAGAAGAGATGGTCGATGAAATCCTGAGCCACCTCGGGTGTGGCCGGGTTGCCCGGCCGAATCCGCCGGTAAATGTCGATCAGGGCCTCTTCCTTGGTGTTCACCTTGTCCAGCAGCAACGTTTTGACAATGGCGTCGGTACTGGTGGCGCCGTCGATAAACAGAATCTGGAACTCTTCAATGCCCAGATCGTTGAAGCGCTCGAACATTTCTTCGGTGATAAAATCACCGGCATCGGCAAGCATCTCGCCTTTTGCAGGGTCGGCCACAGGCGCGCTCAGCACCGCGCCCACCACGTCTTCCGGCCGGATGGGCACCATGTCCATGCCTGCCGCCTTCATGCTCTTTAAAACGGTTTTAGTAAAAATGCGGCCCTTGTCCACAATCAGATCTCCGGTTTCCGGATGTTTGATGCGGACCGTGGCCTTCTGGCCCCGCAACGACTCTTCGTTGAACTCCTTGAACACCTTTTTCTTGCGGTTGAATATTCTTTCCTTGGTGTAGAAGTAATCCAGAATATCACGCACGCTGTAACCCAGGGCCTTGAACAGCACCGTTGCCGGGAATTTGCGCCGCCGGTCAATCCGCATGTACACCACGTCCTTGGGGTCGATTTCTATGTCGATCCAGGAGCCGCGTACCGGGATGATACGGGAGCTGTAGACCACCTTGCCGGAAGAGTGAGTCTTGCCCTGATCATGATCAAAAAAGATGCCCGAGGACCGGTGCAGCTGGCTGACCACCACCCGCTCCGTTCCGTTGATGATAAATGTTCCGTTGTCCGTCATCAGTGGAATGGCGCCGAAGTAGATCTCCTGCTCCTTGATATCGCGGATGCTGGTCGTCCCCGCCGCCTCGTCCATATCGTAAACCACCAGCCGCACGCGAATGCGCACCGGAATCTCGTAGGTCATTCCCCGCTGAATACACTCGGCCACCGAATGTTTAACGGCGCCAAAAGAGTAAGAGACAAACTCAAGGGACGCGCTCTTGGTGAAATCCTTGATGGGAAAAACCGACTGAAAAATCGCCTGCAGGCCGATCTTTTCCCGCTTCTCCGGCGCGACACCCAGTTGCAGGAAGCGGCTGTAAGATTCCTTCTGCATGCCGATCAGATCGGGGATCTCAACGATTTTTTCAAGTTTGCCGAACTGTTTTCTAATGCGCCTGTTCAACATAGACTCGCCTGACATGGCATCTCCGAAAATGTTTTGATGGGCCCCTGCGGCGGGGCACTCGCCGCCCCTTATTTATTGCGCCGCTTCCGCCGGAACACCGTTGATTGTTCAGCTTTAAAATGACAGCAGACCCATCCTGCATTTTTCAGCAGGATGGGTCATGCCTTTTTATACTCCACGCCTTGTGGCAAGGCGGCTGAACTACTTGATTTCCACCTGGCCGCCGGCGCTCTCGAGCTGAGCCTTGATCTTTTCGGCCTCGTCCTTGGGAATTCCCTCCTTGACGGGCTTGGGCGCTTCTTCCACCAGAGCCTTGGCTTCCTTGAGGCCCAGACCCGTGATGGCCCTTACTTCCTTGATGACCTGAATTTTCTTGTCGCCGGCGGTGATCAGAATAACGTCGAACTCGGTCTTTTCCTCTGCGGCAGCGGCATCGCCGCCGCCGGGCATGCCACCAGCCATCATGGCAACGGGCGCGGCCGCGGAAACGCCGAATTTTTCCTCAAGTTCCTTGATCAGCTCGGACAGTTCCAGAACCGTCATGTTCGCGATAAAATCAATAACATCCTGTTTGGTGATGTCAGCCATTGATACGTCCTCCAGTATAATAATTTGAATTTGTTAATTAAAAATGGTTCTTCGCAAGTTCTACGCAGCCGCCTTCTGGTCCTTGATGGCGGAAAGGGCATATACGAGCTTGGCCGGAATGCCGTTGAGCACCCGGACAAACGACGTGGGCACGGCGTTCATCGTACCGAGCAGTTTGGCCAGCAGTTCTTCCCGGGACGGCAGCTTGGAAAGCGCGACAATCTTGCTGGTATCCATCAGCCTGCCGCCCATGACACCGGCCTTGACGGTCAGCTTCTCATTGGTTTTGGCAAACTCGGTCAGCACCTTGGCAACGGCCACGGGGTCACCATATCCCAGCGCGATGGCCGTGGACCCTTTAAAATAATCGGCCGCCGGCGCCATGGGGGTCTCCTGGGACGCCAGACGAAGCAGGGTGTTTTTCACCACCCGGTACTCGACATGGATTTCCTTGAGCTTGCGCCGCAGTTCGTTGACCTGCTCCACGGTCATGCCTTGGTATTCCGTCAGAATTAAAACGGCGGCCTTCTGAAAAGATCCGCGCAGTTCCTCGACCAGGGCTTTTTTTTGAGTCAGATTCAGCACAGTGGAATACACCTCCTTTCTGTTTTCCGAAAAAGACCGGAGGCGACACAATCAGCAGCGATAATCGATGATTTGTCACTCTGTCTCGGCAGGCGAACCTTCCCGGATTAAGCATGCGTCCGCACGCGCCTGCGGTCTTTGACAGAAATTCGTTAAAACTACCAGTTATTCAAATATGTTAAACAGCATAAAACCGGCGCCTGTCACTGGAAAGCGCCGATTCACATATTATTTTACGGGATCTTTCACCAGCAGGGGATCCAGCCGGACACCGGCGCCCATGGTGGTGGAAACCGCAAGGCTCTTCATGTAAGTTCCCTTGCTGGTCGACGGTTTCAGCGCCATCACCATTTTCAAAAAGGCGTTCAGGTTGTCCTTCAGCTTTTCCGGGCCGAACGAGGATTTACCGAAGGTGGCGTGAATAATACCGGTCTTGTCCACCCGGAACTCGATCTTGCCGGCCTTTAGCTCCTTGACGGCCCGTGCCACTTCAAACGTGACCGTGCCCGTCTTGGCGTTGGGCATCAGGCCCCGGGGGCCCAGCAGCTTGCCGATTTTGCCCACGGCGCCCATCATGTCCGGAGTGGCCACGACCTTGTCGAACTCGAGCCATCCGCCCTTGATTTTTTCAAGGATTTCCTCATTACCGACAAAGTCGGCGCCGGCGTCAAGGGCCTCTTTTTCCTTTTCACCCTTGGCAAACACCAGGACCCGGACATCCTTGCCAATGCCGTGGGGCAGGACAACGGAACCGCGAACCATCTGGTCGGCATGCCGCGGGTCCACGCCCAGCCGGACGGCGACGTCCACGCTCTCATCAAACCCGGCAAACCGTGCCTGAAGCGCCAGGTCGAGACCCTCGGCAATATCATACTTCCGGGTGGTGTCGACCTTCTGCCGGGCCGCGATAATTTTTTTACCTCTTCTGGCCATCTGTGTTGTCTCCCTTTATACGATCTCAATGCCCATACTGCGGGCAGTCCCTTTTATAATCTGGCAGGCGGCGGAAAGGTCCGTGGCGTTCAGGTCGGGCATTTTCAGCTTGGCGATGGCTTCCACGTCCTGCATGGTCACCGTTCCGACCTTGTCCTTGTTGGGCACACTTGATCCCTTGGCGACCTTCGCCGCTTTCTTCAGCAGCACCGCGGCGGGCGGAGTTTTGGTGATGAACGAAAATGATTTATCCGCGTATACCGTGATGACAACGGGAATCACCATCCCTTCCTGCTCCGCCGTGCGGGCGTTGAACGCCTTGCAGAAATCCATGATATTGACGCCGTGCTGACCCAGGGCCGGGCCAATGGGCGGCGAGGGATTGGCTTTTCCAGCCATGACCTGCAACTTTACCTGTCCTGTAACTTTCTTTGCCATTTTTTACTCCAACCCTTATGTCGATCTATATTTTCGCAACCTGCATGAAATCCAGTTCCACCGGCGTTGAACGGCCGAATATACTCACCAGAACCCGCAGTTTCCCTTTTTCATGGTTCACGTTTTCCACCAGACCGCTGAATGTGGCAAACGGCCCTTCGGTCACGCGCACTTCATCTCCCACCTCGAACGAGTACTTGGGCTGGGGCTTCAGCTTGCCCGCCTCGATCCGTTCCAGAATTTTTTCCGCCTCCTGGTCGGTGATCGGCGCCGGTTTGGTCTTGCCGCCCAGAAAGCCCGTCACTTTCGCCGTGTTGGCCACCACGTGCCAGGTCTCGTTGTCCAGATCCATCTGAACCAGTATATATCCGGGGTAGAACTTGCGTGACGACTGCTTCTTTTTGCCCTTTACCAGTTCCACCACCTGCTCGGTGGGCACGATCACCTGACCGAACTTCTCGGCGCAGCCGGAGGTTTTAATACGATCCTCCAGCGATTTCTGAACCTTGTTTTCAAAGCCGGAGTAAACGTGCACCACATACCATTTTAAAGCCACGATAACGCCCTCTTAATTGAGAATCACCTGAATCAGCTTGCCCAGGACAAGATCCACGCCACCCAGGAAAAGGCTGACGATGATGACCAGCAGCAGCACCACCGCTGTTGAACCGATTGTCTGCTTCCGCGACGGCCAGGTGACTTTTTTCAGCTCAATTTTAACTTCCCGAAGGAACTGAACGGCCTGGCCGATACGACCGTTTTCCATCATGCCGCCGAACTTTTTGGCCACGCCCGAGGAGCCGAGCTGGCCTTTCCCGGTTCTGACGGCGACGCCGGACACCAGCTTCGCGCCCAGCGCAGGTTTGGCCGGCTGGGTGCCGACGGCGGTATCGGCGGAGGACTCGGATGTTTCCCTCTTCTTCTTTTTCTGCTGCGGGTCCTTCTTCTTCAGTATGCGCCCCATCGCCCCTCTTTTTCATAACATGAAAAGCACACCGCCTGATTCTTTCAGATCGTGTGCGCTTTTTCGTTGAAAAAACACTTGGCAGGCCAGGAGGGATTTGAACCCCCAACCCTCGGATTTGGAGTCCGACGCTCTGCCGTTAGAGCTACTGGCCTGCATCGTTCAAACAATCCGTGGCACTCACAACCAGCCGGAATTAAAGCTATTTCGTTTCCTTGTGCATCGTGTGCTCACGGCAGAACCGGCAATATTTTTTCAATTCCAGTTTATCCGGCGTAGTCCGTTTGTTTTTTGTGGTCGAATAGTTCCGCCTTTTGCACTGACTGCACGCAAGTGATATAATGACTCTCACCGATCGGCTCCCTTATATTTCTATATACATCTTTACTATTCAATAATTTCGCTGACGACGCCGGCGCCGACGGTACGTCCGCCTTCGCGGATGGCGAACCGCAGTTCCTTCTCCATGGCGATCGGGGTGATCAGTTCGCCCGTGATCGTCACGTTATCGCCCGGC
>JBMORB010000357.1:0-8553 GCA_049320925.1 Thermodesulfobacteriota bacterium
ATGACCTTGTCCTGGGCCGTGGCGCGCATGGCCTTGCCGATCCGCGTGAACTTGATCAAAAGGGTCAGAAGGGCCATGACCGCCGCGGTGACGATCAGGATGACCAGTTCCGCGGAGCCGATGATGTGGGCATAGGGCTCCCAGAAGGCAAAATCCGGAACCAGGCTGGGGAAAACCAGAAAATCGGAGGTCTGGGCCAGCATCACGTAATTCTGGAGAAAAAGAGACATGCCGATGGCGCTGATCAGGGCCGACAGCCGCGGGGCCTGTCGCAAAGGCCGGTAGGCGATTTTTTCAATGGTGAAACCGTAGGCGCAGGCGTAAACCACCGCCAGGGACACGGCTGTCAGGGCCACGGCCGCCTGGGGGACGCCCATCATGTTCAGAACGCTGGCAAAGATCAGAGCGGTAAAGGCGCCGATCATATAAATTTCGCCGTGGGCGAAATTGATCAGCTCAATGATGCCGTAGACCATGGTATAGCCCAGGGCGATCAGCGCGTAAATGCTGCCCCGGGTCAACCCGCCCACGAACAGTTCCAGAAAATATTCGGTATCCATTTACGGAAGTTCTTTGAACATCCCCTTTTCCACCCGGTAAACGGTAAAGCCGATGCCCGTGGCGTCGCCGTTCTTGTCAAAACCGATCCGGCCAAGGGGCGTGTCCACTGTCTGGCTTTTCAACGCCCGGGACACGGCGTCATAATCGGTGGAGCCGGCCTTTTCAATGGCGTTGAGCAGGGCCAGGGTCGCGGCATAAGCGGCGTCAAAAAACGCGCCGGGATCCGACTTATAGGCATTCTGATGCGCCTTTCTGGCGGCCAGGGCCATTGGATTTTTAGACACGTCTCTGGGCCCGGTGGCATAGACCCCCTCGGCATATTCACCGGCCACCTTGATGAAAGTGTCGTCCTTGACGCCGTCGGCTCCCATGAAAAGCGTGTCCATGCGTTTTTTACGCATCAGGGTCACGATCTTGGAGGCCTCGGGATGATAACCGCCCCAGACCACCAGGTCCGGCTTCCTGAGCTTGACCTTCTGCACGATGGCGGTGTAGTCCACGGCGCCGGGCGTTACCCCTTCAAAAAGAACCACCTGGACCCCGGCTTTCTCAAAATGCTTTTTCGCCAGTTCCGCCTGGCCCTTGCCATAGTCGCCCTTGTCGTGAAGAATGGCGACCTTTTTCACCTTGAGGTTTTCGGTGGCATATTTAACCTGAAGCTGGGCCTGGGCGTCATCATAAGAAATGGTCCGGTAAAAATTCGAATATTCGCCGCTCAACGTAAGATCGGTGTTGGTGGCCGACGGTGAAATGCAGATAATACCGGCCTCTTTGTAGATACCCAGAGCCGCCCTGGTGGCCCCGCTGCAGATATGACCGATCACTGCGGCCACCCCCTGGGAAACCAGCTTGGTGGCGGTGTTGGTGGCCAGTTCGGGCTTGCAGGCGTCATCTTCGGTCAGCAGCACCACCTTTTTACCCAGGACTCCCCCTCTGGCATTGATATCCCTGACCACCAGTTCAGCGGCCTTGACCGTGGGAAGACCATAGGATGCCAGATCCCCGCTGTGGGCCCCGGCCACGCCTATTTTGATAACCGCTTCGGCCCGGGCGGCATTTCCCCCGCAGAAAACGAACGCCAGCACGGCCGCCCATGTAATCAGCCATTTACCGTTCATTCTTTTGTCCCCTTTGCATTACAAGAGTTGTGATTGACCGTCGGCCAATGTTACCGCGATAAATCGCTTTCGGCAATGGTAAATCAATCGGGTTTTCCAATTTTGCACCGGCCGCCTGCAATCTTGAAAGACCTTTTGATACGATACATTAGGATGAAAACCACAAAGAGTCTTTGACAAACCGGACGGACTTGAAGTATAGTTTGCCAAATTATTGAACAGATGCCCTATTTTTTCCAAGGACACGGTTTTTTTGATCGAATCTGCCCCCACCATACTGGTCATTGACGACAGCGCGGCCATTCGGCGCCGATTGATCAAACTTCTGGAGCCCATCAACGCATCATTTGAAGAGGCTGAAAACGGCCAGCAGGCATGGGACATGATCACCACCACCCGGTTCGACGTGGTGATCACCGACATCGACATGCCCCTGATGAACGGCATCGAGCTGTGCCGGCGCATGCGGAACAGCGAGCAGACCCGGTCCATTCCCGTGGTGGTGGTCAGCGCGCTGGACTCCGAGGAAAATATTGAAAAAGGCTTTGAGGTCGGGGCCACCTATTACATCGCCAAAAACGACGTCTACACCGACCTGTTCAACGTGGTCGAAGAGCTTCTTTCCCGCACCAAACGAAACAGCAATCACCTGATCCTGGTAGTGGACGACTCGCCCACCATCCGGCGCATCGTCCATAACGGCCTGACCGCCGCCGGGTTCAAGGTGGTGACCGCGGAAAACGGGCGGCACGCCCTTGAAATGCTGCGGGAACGGGCGCCGGACCTGATTTTAAGCGACATCGACATGCCCGTGATGAACGGCCTGGAGTTCTGTGAAACCATTCACGCGGACCCGGCCTTTTCCGGCATTCCGTTTATCGTCATGAGCGCCAAGAGCGACCGGGGCCACATGAACCGCATGGTTCAGCACGGCGCCGCATCCTACGTGTGCAAGCCCTTTAACATGGATGCCCTGGTCATTCAGATCGAAGAGACCCTCTCCAACCATTTTCTGCTGCTGCTCAAGGAAAAGGAACGGCTTGAAAGCGAGCGCAATCTGGTCATTGCCAGTATCTCCAGCCTGATTTCCGCCCTTGAGGCGCGGGATCCCTATACCAAGGGCCATTCCGAGATTGTTGGCCGGATTGTTTCCGGCATGGTAGCCTTAACCGGCGCCAGCAAGCAGGAAATTCAGAACGCCAATGTCGGGGGTCGGCTTCACGATATCGGCAAGATCGGCGTGCGGGACAGTGTGCTTCTCAAAAGCGGCCCCCTGACGGACATTGAGCTGTCCCACATCATGGAACACCCGCGAAAAGGCACCGAGATTATCAAAAACATTCCCAGCCTTCGCGACATCATTCCCATGGTCCACTACCATCACGAGCGCATGGACGGCAACGGCTATCCCGAGGGCCTGAAAGGAAGCCAGATCCCCCTGCTGGCCCGCATGACCGCCGTGGCTGATACCTACCACGCCTTGAGCAGCGACCGGCCCTACCGCATCGCCACCAATCACGACCGGGCCATGCAGATCATTCACGACGCCAAGGGCACTCAGCTCTGCCCCGACTGTGTGGACCTGTTTATTAAATGGTGCGAGAAAAACCCCGAGGACGCCATCATCACCCCCTCCGCTTCCGTGGCCACGCCGGGTTTCGGCCTGCGCTTCTTTTAATCGAAACACGGCGCGCTGCCGCTCAGCCCGAAATATCAGGGACAAGGAAGCGCCCCATCACTTGCCGCGTCAACGGCCTGCCATCAACCCCCTGATGCCGCCCACGGTAAACGCCACGGCTTCACCGCCCGCCGCCTTGATATCATCGGCCCTGTCATGCCACAGCAGGTAATACTCGGCCACGCGTTCATAGATCCCCAGGATGCACACCGCCATCAGTTCTTCGGAGCCGGCGGAAAAATAGGTGGCCCCGGTCTCCGACCGGACCCGGGCCAGGGCCTTTTGAAGGTCCTGAATCAGCTTGACGTAAAGGCGCTTGCGTTCGCTTTCCACCCGGGCGCTTCGGCCGCCGGATTCCCGGAAAAAAATGGATACGTGCCCTGGATGGGAAAGACAGAAGTCTCTGAAAAAAACGGTGCCGGCCTCCACGATGCCTTCCAGGGTGCCCTGCTTTTTTAAAAAGGCTTCCTGAAGCATGACGCGAAGGTGACTGCCCACCTTCTGCATCAGGCTGACCAGCAGGTCCTCCTTGTTTTTGAAATAGAAATAGACCGTGCCCACCGACACCTCGGCGGTTTCGGCGATCTCCTCAAGGCCGGTCTGGTGGTACCCTTTTTTCACAAAAAGCGTTTCCGCCGCGCCCAGAATGGTTTCGTACCGCTGCTCTTTTTCGCGCTGACGCCGCAATGCGGCCCGCGTAGGCTTTTTCTCCCTGATCGCCGGCATTGTTTGCTGATCCTTTCCACGACAACCGACGGCTGTTTCGGAGTCTCGTACATTTTACGAATCCCCCGGGCCACCCTTGGATACTGGCAGCCATCAATCCAGCAGGGCCGACGGCACATTTATGACCCTGGCCCTCAGGTACTCGCCAAGGGTCTTGGCCTGGGGATCGCTGCGCCAGGACGCGGCCGCGCCCTCACCCAGCAGTCCCCTGATATAAAAATTGACGGCCAGCAGGTTGGCAAGTTCATACCGCTCCACCTCAAACGGGCCGATGTCCGGCAACAGGCGTTTCAAACATTCAGTGGTCAGAAACGTCCTCAAAAAAGAAAACGCCTCGGGGGTCTTTGCCCACACGCCCAGGTTGGCGTTGCCCCCTTTGTCGCCGGCCCGTGTGGCAAAAAGCCTGCCCAGGGGCACCGGCTGTTCCGGTCCGCCGGGCGGGTCGGGAAATTTAATAACCGGCGCAACCACATCAACGGAAGCGACGGCAACAATCGACGGCACAGTGACCGGCTGGCCCTGAACATAAACGGTCTGAGGAACATGTCCTTTTCCCACCAGGGCCGGCCAGTGGAACACGGCCGGCGATTCCGGCGTGGGCGGGCTGGTGAGAGTAAACCCGGGAATGCTGGCCAGGGCCAGTTCCACCACGCCGGCGGAAAAGTCCCGGCCCACCAGGGCCGGATTGTCATCCATCACCGTGATCCGCAGAAAGGCAAAAGCCTCCTCGTTGGTGGGCGGGTTCTGTTTGTCCGAACGGACCAGCTGCACATGGACCGTGCCGAATCGCTCCTTTCCCCCCAGATTTTCCCACAGGGTCTGTTCCACGATGCAGGCCTTTTTTTCAATATCAAGGCCGGTAAGCACCACGGTCATGGTGTTGCGATACCCGGACACCTGGTTGATGCACACCTTGGTGGTATCGGTGGCCGGTTCGCCCCGGACCCCGGACAGGCGGACCCGGTTGTCGCCGTCGGGCGTCAGGGTCAGGGTATCGAACCGCACCGTGACATCCGGGGTCAGGTAGGCGGGAGACCGGATCTCATACATCAGCTGGGCCGTCACCGTTCCCACGGAGACCAGCCCGCCGGTGCCTGCATGCTTGGTGATAACCGATGACCCGTCCGCATACATCTCGGCCAGAGGGAACCCGATTCTCGAATAGGTGGGCACCTCGTCCATAAAAGCGTAGTTTCCGCCCGTGGCCTGGGCCCCGCACTCGATTACGTGGCCCGCCGCGTAAGCCCCGGCCAGCCGGTCCCAGTCCTCTTTCGCCCAGCCGAAATGCCAGGCGCAGGGGCCGGACACCAGGGCCGCGTCCGCGACCCGGCCGCACACCACGATGTCGGCGCCGCGCTTCAGGGCCTCGGTGATGCCCCACCCGCCCAGGTAGGCGTTGGCCGAAACCGGCATGCCCCCGCCGTCGGCCAGGGCAATGCCCTTGTCCAGGTGGACAAACGGTTCACCGGCGGCCTGCAGCTCCTTTAAACGGGGCATCAGGTCGTCCCCCTCGATCCAGGCGATTTTCGGGGAGAGGCCCAGTTCTTTGGCCAGTTCGGCCAGGGCCGCGGCCATGCCCCGGGGGTTGAGCCCGCCGGCATTGGACACCACCCGAATCTTCTTTTCCAGGCACAGTCCCATGACCGCCTTCATCTGTTTCAGAAAAGTGGTCACATAACCGGTTTCCGGCTTTTTCATTTTCTGCCGGAATAAAATGGCCATGGTCAGTTCGGCCAGGTAGTCGCCGGTGAGCACGTCAATTCTGCCGCCGGTGACCATCTCTTTGGCCGCTGAAAACCGGTCTCCCAGAAAACCGCTGCAATTGGCGATGATCAATCGGTCCTTGTCCATGTTTACCTTTCCTTTCCCTGCGTCATCCGATCCGGGCTACCGGCCATTGAACACCGGTTTTCGTTTTTCAAGAAACGCGGCAATCCCCTCTGCCGCGTCCCCGGTCGCCATCACCTCACCCAGTTTTGTGGAAAGATAATCCAGGGCGTCGTTCAGGCTCATCTGTTCGGCGGCAAAAAAGGCCTGTTTGCCCAGGGCCATGCCGATGGGGCTTTTTTCGCCCAGCTGGGTCACAATCTTTTCCACCTCCCCGTCCAGGGCGTCGTCGGCCGTCACACGGGTAATCATGCCCATCTCCAAGGCCTGGCCGGCGGTGAGTTTTTCTCCCAGCAGCACCATCTCCATAGCCTTTTTACGCGGCACATTGCGAAAAATCAGGGCACCGATCATCATGGGAAACAGGCCCACGTTGACTTCCGGGGTGCCGAACAACGCGCTCTGCCTGGCCACCACGATATCACAGGCCAACATGAAGCCGGTGCCGCCGGCCAGGCAATGGCCGTTCACCCGGGCCACGGTGGGCTTGGAAAAGGCGTAGAGCCGCTTGAGCAGGCCGGCATAGGCGGCAAACACATCCTGCCCGGAACCGCCCTGGCCGGCCAGGTCGGCTCCGGAACAGAAAACCCTGTCCCCGGCGCCGGTGATCACCACCACCCGCACCGCCGGGTCGGCCTCGGCCCTGTCCAGGCCTTTTGAAAAAAGGTCAATCACGCCAGGGCTGATGGCGTTTCTCCGGTCTTCCCGGCAAATGGTCAGCCACGCGGCATTCCCCCTTACCTCATATTGTAATGCTTCATCAGACATCGTCGCACCCCCGTTTTATTCAGCCGCTTTTTCAATATCCACCAGAATATGGCCGGGCGCCACCTTGTCCCCCGGTGCCGCGTTCACACCCGTCACCACACCGTTAAACGGCGCCTTCAATGTGGTCTCCATTTTCATGGCCGACACCACCGCTACGGCCTGGCCCGCTGTCACTGCCTCCCCCACGCTCACCAGTATCCGCACCACAACAGCGGGCATGGGCGGGGTCACGACATCCGGCACCTGCCCCCCTTTTTTACGGCGGACGCCCTTCTGCTCAGCGGTGTTTTCATCGTAAACCGTGTACGACCCGCCATTCATGACAATCCATTTGCCGCTGTCCGCCGGCGCCACGCCGGCCCGCACTTGGCACCCATCCACGGAAATCACCAGGGTGTCGGTCCCGGCCTGAACAGAGGTCACCCGGTATGTGCGGCCGTCGATATGGGCGGAAAAACAGCCTTCACCGTCATGATCAACGGAAACGGAAAAAACTGTTCCGTTGACGTTCAATCGGTAGTCCATTTCATTCCTGTCTTAATTGATAGGTTGCGATTTCGATTTCGATACCGATACCGATTTAGAGTATAGTGTTGTATTGAATTTTCTTTCCATCCTGGAAGACGTAATTTTGATGTTGGTGGTTTCCTTTTTTGCACCGCAAAGGCGCAAAGAGCGCAAAGTATGGCGTTTTGTTTTGCGGGAAAGCGATCTCTTGTTACGCGCAGCGTTCATATTTTTCTTTGCGTCCTTTGCGTCTCTGCGGTGAAATCGAATTTTTCGAGGTTCCATAAAACATTCGGGTTAAAGCCGCCAGTGGCCCAATGTCTGCCATGGGGATGGAATTCCGCCATTCCCGCCAGTGCGGGTTCCCTGTCCGGAGGCCACGGGCGTCCTGGCCCACATGGTGTGGGCAATAAAAACCAGGGCCGCCAGTGTGTTGTTCGCCTGGGCCGGTTTCCACTCAGAAAAATGGGTGTCTAAAAAATCGGTAAAGGTTTCGCCGTTTCGAAACGGCGTGGAATCGACCACTTCCATTAAAAACGAAATCGGCGTGCGAATGCCTGCGATCCGGTAGTCGGACAGGGCCTTTTTCATGCGGTCAATGGCCGCCTCGCGGGTGCCGGCATGCACCACCAGCTTGGACAGGATGGGATCATACTCCATTGGCACGGTAAACCCGGCATAGACGCCGCAGTCGTTGCGGATACCCGGCCCCCTGGGTTCTTCCAGCAGGGAAATCCGGCCGGGGGAAGGCATAAAATCATTTTCCGGGTCCTCGGCATAGATACGGCACTCAATGGCATGGCCCCGGGCCTGAATATCATTCTGGACAAGATCGAGTTTTCCACCGGCGGCGATTTCGATCTGCCGGCGCACCAGGTCGATGCCGGTCACCAGTTCGGTGACGGGGTGCTCCACCTGAAGCCGGGTGTTGACTTCCAGAAAATAAAAATTTCTCTTTTCATCCACTAAAAATTCCACGGTGCCCGCGTTCACGTAACCGGCGGCCAGGGCCGCCTGCACCGCGGCCCGGCCCATGGCCTCCCGCAGGTCCGGGGTCAGGGCCGTGCTCGGGGTCTCCTCGACGATCTTCTGGTGGCGGCGCTGAATGGAGCATTCCCGCTCCAGCAGATGTACCGTGTTCCCGAACCGGTCGGCCAGCACCTGAATCTCCACGTGACGGGGCCGTGCAATATATTTTTCAAGATAGATTGCCCCGTTGCCAAAGGCGGCGGCCGCCTCGCCGGACGCAGCAGTCAGGGCCTCGGAAAGCTGGGCCGGTTCGGCAACGATCCGCATGCCCTTGCCCCC
>JBMORB010000358.1:0-8551 GCA_049320925.1 Thermodesulfobacteriota bacterium
CGAAAATTTTTCCAGGGCCACGGTGCCGGCCGACGATTTTTACTGGGGGGACTTAAACGGCTTTCCGCCCGTGCGCACGGCCGGGTTTGTGGTGGCCAGCCTTCGCGAAACCGAATACACCCTGTCGTTTCCCAACATTTACACCACCACCACCGGGTACGAGGACGTGCCGTCGCAAATGCGGATCCCCGGTGAATTCGACACGGGCAAGGCCACCTACGGGTCCACGCCGCACCGGACCAACTTTGCCAGCCAGCCCATGTTTCCCTGGTTTTACGATCCCACTGAAGTGACCGACGTGGCCCTTTTGCACTACCCGCCGGCCGGTAAAAAACAGTTCGCCGACCACGACTGGGGCGCCCTTCTCTCATGGATCGACCATACCGGCGACGCTCCCATCATGTGGAACGGCCACCTGCTGGTACCGGCCGACACGGCGTTTTTCGCCGCGGCCCATTCCACCATCGAGATATCCACCCCCCGCCTCTGCCTGACCGTGTCCACCACCCAGGGACTGGCGGACAGCCCGAGGAATCCGGATTTTGAGCTGGCCCGCCAGATGGACCACATTCTCGGCACCCTGTGCATCGAAGACCTCTCGGTGCGCCTGGAAGGCGGCGTCATGGACCAGGCCGGCACCGTTCAGAAGGTAATCGTGGTCTACCCCAACCTGTAGGCCGTCAGGCCCTCCTTCTGGACCGTTCGCGTTATAATGGCAGAAAATCCAAAAACCGAGTCTTGTTTTTTTTCCCGCCCGTCTTTCAGCGCCTCGCCGTCATTCCAATTCCCCATTCAAGGCCGTTATACCCACTCTGTAAACCCGGGCCGCCCTGCCCGCCAGCGGGCACGGGGAAAGGGCCGGAACAAATTTGCGTACACTGTTTTTTTTCGCTTTACAAGGTTTTTCGCGTATGTTATTGAGGCATGTGAACGCTGTTTATGGCCCGGCAATCGGGGGATTAAAACCGCAGGAGCCAGACCGTTATGCATATTCTGATTGCTTTTCTGATAACCGTGTCGCTGATCGCCGGTTTCACGCCGGAAAAGGACCCGGTTGAAAAAGAGACCCGCCTGTTTATCGGATACGACGGCGGCATCGTGCCCCAGGCCTCCATTCCCGTGGAGATCCGCACCCGGGTGGAGCCCGCCTCCGAACAGGAATACCGGCACGTGATCCGCCAGCAGTTCGACTACAGCTGCGGGTCCGCGGCCCTGGCAACCCTGCTCCGGTACCAGCTCGGCGAGGACCTTAATGAGACCCAGGTCATTCACGGCCTGTTCCGATACGGCGACAAGGAAAAGGTGCGGGAAAAGCGGGCCTTTTCCCTGCTGGACATGAAGCGGTTCGTCGGCGCCCTGGGTTACAACGGCGTGGGATACAAGGCCGACATAAAAGACCTTGAAGCCCTTCACATGCCCTGCATCGTTCCCATCGAACTCTACGGTTATCGCCACTTCACCGTTTTCAAGGGGACACACCAGGGCCACGTGTTTCTGGCCGACCCCTTCCGGGGGAACTCCAGCTACCCGGCGGCCGATTTTGAGAAGATGTGGCACCAGAACGTCATTTTCGTCGTCTACCCCAAGGGCGCGCATCAGCTCGCCCTGCTGGGGTTAAGTGAAAACGATCTCCGGTTCGTTGACGCGGACACGCGTTTTGACATGATCTTTAATAACCTGCCGCCGCAGGAAGGGCGTCCGCCGGAGCCCTTTCCTTCGCAGATTCAATACTACAAAAGGTAATATGACGTCATAACCGCCCAGGGGAGGTAATGAATTGAACAGAAAACCGTTTGTGCCGTTTTTGTGCGCCATTTTCCTACTGATGTCCGCCAGTCCCTCCGTTGTTTCATCTTCCGCGCAGACCCTGCCGGCACCGGTGGTCCAGGGCATGGAAACAGACCCGGCAGCGGGCGACACTTCGGCCGCGGAGGCCCCCGCCGTCAAAACATACGCCACCGTGGACGTGCTCAACATCCGGGCCCTTCCCTCGCTTAACGGGCGGCGACTGGGCCGGCTTTCCCCCGGGCAGGCCGCCACGGTCCTGGAAGCCGGCGATGAATGGCTCAAGATCCGGACGGCCGACGGCATGACCGGCTTTGTGTTCAGGGCCTATACGGACCTTGCCGTTCCCCAGGCCCCGGCCGCCGTACCGGCAGAAATTGAGCCACCGGCCCAGGCGGCAAAAGAGACACCGGCCCCCTCCGCGCCGGTGAGGGTCGCCGGAACAGCCCGCGCCCTCCCCTCCCTGCCCAACGCCTCTCTGGAAAGAATATATGGCCAGGGCCTGTCCACCGACATGACCCAGACCGAACTGGACCGGATCGTGGGACAGGGCTTTATTTCCGCCCTGACCCCGGAAGAGATCGCCGCCATCGACGCCCAGGGCCTGATGTCCCAGGAAGATTCCAGGCTCATGACCATGGACCTGGAGCGTATCGTGGCCCGGGGCGTGACCTTTGTGGTGGACAAATCCAAAGTCGACCCGGCCGATCTGGCCGAAATCCAGGGCCAGGGCACGGTCACCGATATCGGCCGGGCCCCCTTCTCGGTACAGGTGGGTGTCTACAAGATTCGGGAAAACGCCATTTCCATGCTGGAGGAACTCAAGAAAAAAGGCTACGATCCCTATATTTTCCAGACGGTGGACGACAGCAATGAAAAACTCTACGCCATCCGCATCGGCGACTACCAGACCCTTCAGGACGCCTATGCCGTGACCACCCACTTTCAGTCCAAGGAAAACCGGCCGGCCATCGTCACTTACATCAACTCCCTCAAAACCGTGAGCGTGGAAGACCTGCAGCCGGCGGCACCGGCGGCCCCGGCGCCGGTGGTGGCGCCTGTTCCCAGGGCGTCCAAGACCTATGCCGACGCCGACCTTTCCGATCTTTACGCGGAAATGGAGCGTCTCCGGGAGGAAGTTGAAAAGATGCGGCAGGAATCCGAGGCCCGTGAAATGCTCCGCATGACCGAGGCCGAGGCCAAGCAGGAAGAAGAGGACATCCTCTCGGCGGCGGACCGGCAGTACATCATGTCGCCCAAGGGGACACTGAATTTCGACTATACCTTCGGTTACACCTACGATTCCTACGACGTGGCCGAATGGACCGCCCTTGTGCTGGAGCACTCGGCCAACCACACCCTGACCAACAGCCTGGCCGCGGGGTATTCCTTCACCGACAACTTCAGGCTCAACGGCAGCGTCCCTTTTATTTACAAATACCACGAGATCGGACAGGCCGACTCCAAGAGCGTCACCGACATCGGCGACGTGGGCCTGGGCGCGAGCTGGCAGCCCTTCCGCACCGGTGGCGACATTCCGGCCCTTATCTTCTCGGCCAACGTGTCGATTCCCACGGGCCGCAGCCCCTATGAAATCAACCCGATCGAAGACCTTTCCACCGGTTCGGGCCTTTTTTCCGCCTCCCTGGGATGCAGCGCCAGCAAGAACCTGGACCCGGTGGTGGCCTTCGGCGGCCTGGCCTACTCCCATGCCTTTGAGGAAAACGTGAACCAGAATTACGGGGCCGGCACCAAGACGCTGGTCAAGGTGGAGCCCTCCGGCGCACTGGGCATGAGCATGGGCCTCGGCTACGCCCTCACCTACCGGGCGTCGATTCACGCCAGCTTTTCCTACTCCTATATTTTCGGCACCACCTACCACTATGCCGACGGCGACACCGCTGAAACCGGGACAGGGGCCGCCGCCAGCCTGTCGGTTGGCACGGGCTGGAAGCTCTCCAAGCGAACGGTGAGCGTGAACCTGGGCATCGGCCTGACCAACGACGCGTCCGACTTTTCGTTTTCCTTCAGAATACCCTTTGACTACGAACTGTAAAAAGCCAACGCCACAGGAGAACGCATGCGAATTCCCCCGCAGATGAAAAAGGCGCCGATTCTGGTCATCGCAACGTGCCTGATGGTTCTGGCGGCGGGCCACACACACCGGGCCCAGGCCGCTTTTTTTGAAGACATCGCGGTGCACGCCAAGGCCATATCCCTTGCCAACTCATGTATCGCCTATCCGCCGGGGCTCATGGCCATTCACTACAACCCGGCCGGCCTTTCCAGCCTGCACGACGGCCAGCAGCTCAGCATGGGTCTTGTGACCGCCGAATTTTCCCTGAAAGCGAATTTTCAGCAGGACCCCGATTTTCAGGACTGGCTGGGCGGCACCTTCGACAACGCCGACGACCCGGTCAGCGGCCAGACCAGTTCCACCGCCGGTGTTCACATGTACGTGCCCCTGATGGGGGACCAGGACACTGACGCCATCGGCCTGGAGACCCCCCTGGGGTTCACCCTGGGCGCGGCGCCGTTCCCGCTGGGAATTTCATACAGAAAGCCCGACTCCCGGTGGACGTTTGCCTTTGGCGCCTATGCCCCCTCCCTGGGCGGTTATTACAGAGACGACAACGACCCGGGCCGCTACATGGGCCGGGCCGTTTCCATGCAGCACATCGTGTACGCGGCCCCGTCGGTCAGCTACCGGGTCACCGACACCCTGTCTTTGGGCATGAGCGTGGGCATGGGCCAGTCCGCCACCCAGATCGACATGGACATGCGGCTGCCCAACGACCTGATGGCCCTGACCAAGCTGCTGGGCGACGTCACCGAAGGGCTTGATATTCCCATCATCTCCGCCCTGACCCTGCCGCCGCCCTGGTTCGGCGGCGGCATCGGCCCCTATGAGGACATGGCCAACCTGGAGCTCAAGGTCCGGGACGACTACTGCCCCAATTACAACCTGGGACTGCTGTGGGAGCCGAAAAACTGGTTTGCCTTCGGCCTGAGCTACCAGAGCAAGGTCAAGATGGAACAGCACGGCACCTACAAGTTCACCTACAACGAGAACTTTCAGCGCATGGTCAGCTGGTTCGGCAGTTCGCCGCTGCTGCTGCCCATCTCCATCATCCTGGACCTGCCCTACAGGTCCGTCCCTTACCAGACCGGCAACCTGGTCCTGGAAGGGGTCGATTCCCCCCAGCGGGTCCAGGCCGGCATCATGGTAAGGCCCATCAAACGGCTCCGCCTGATGTGCGACGCCCACTGGATCGACTATTCCCAGACCAGCGAATACACCCTCCGGTTTGACCAGCCGATTCAGCCGTTCCAGATCGCCAAGTTCGTTGGCCACACCGACGGCGCCTATACGCTTGCCATGAAGCGCTACATGAAAGACGAAATCCACATGAGCTACGGCGCCGAACTCCAGGTCCTGGACTGGCTTTTTCTGCGATGCGGTTATGAAGACCGCAAATCCTCCGTCAACCCGCTCTATTTCGACGTCATGGCCCCGGTGCCGGACCTGGATTATTACGGCGCCGGCATCGGCATCCAGCTCAAGGACGGGATGGCCATCGACCTGGCCTTCGGGTATCTCAAGTCCGACACCTGGTATGTGCCCAACAACACCAGCAAGGGCATGAACTCGACCCTGTTTACCGACGCCGTCTACAACCCTTACGCGGGCCTGGATGTGTCCGGTGAAATGGAAGCCACCGTGATGGCGGCCAACTTCACCATGCCGTTCAAGTATCTTTACAAGATCGGCCACATGCTTCAGGCGGCCTACGAGGAAACCCGGGGAAAGCTGTTCTAGGTTCCCAACGGGTTTCACCGGGATAAATCCCATAAGAGGGGGGCGGCCCGCCCCCCTCCTTAGTTTTATCCGGCCGGGTTTTGAAAAATTTCTGATATACCCCGTTGAGGCATCACTCGAAGAGCGCTATAATAAATAAACAGACAGACAGCCATTCGTAAACCAGTCACAGGAGTTGCAAGGACCATGCGGAAATCCTTCTTTACGGCAGCCCTCTTTACCGGTGTCGCCCTTTTCCCGGTGTTGACCGCCCCGTCCCATGCCGGGACCCGTTTTGTGGAAAAAAGCATCCCCATGGGCGCGCACAAGAGCGATGAACGGGTGTTTGCCGAATCGGTACGCGTGAGCGAAGACAGGCGGCACATCACCTACGTGTCCAGAAACCACGACGGCAAGGTGCGGATATGGATCGACGGCATCACCGGCGTCGCCCATGACGGAGCATCTTCTCCTCAGTTCATCCCCAAAAGTAGCCGCGTGGGGTATATAGCGGCGAGCGGCGGAAAAATGTTCGCCGTTATTGACGGTAAGGATGGCCCGCCATACGCCAATGCCGATGGCCTTGTTTTTTCCCCGGACGGCTCCCGGTTCGCCCACCGGGCCAAGGATGAAGAAGGCCGTGTTTTTGCCGTGGTGGACGGGAAACCCGGCCCCCGGCTGAGCAATATTCTGCCCGATCCGGGCATTGTCTTTTCCCCGGACTCCCGCCATGTGGTTTACGTCGGCGTCAACGAGGCCGGGTCCCAGGTCCTGGTAAAAGACCAGGTCCCGCTGCGCGCTTTTGACCAGATCAGCCGGGTGGTTTTTTCCGCCGACTCAAAGCACCTGGCCTACGCGGCCCGGTCGGGCCATGAATGGCAGGTGGTGCATGACGACAAGGCCGGCAGGTCCTATGACAACGTGGCCGGCCTGTTTTTCTCTCATGACGGCTCTCAGCTTGCCTACATGGCGGAACAAAACAAACGCATGGTCGTTGTAAAAGACGAAAAGGAACTTTTTGCCGGTGAAAGCGCGGGCCTGCCTTTTTTCTCGCCCGACGACAGCCGCTTCGGTTTCATGATGAAAAAAGGAAAGGGCTGGCATCTGGTGATGAACGGGGAAAAAGGACCGCTCATCGGCCGGCCGGACAAGATCGCCTTTTCCGATGACAGCCGCCATTTTGCCTACTCAGCCCTGATCGGAGACCATTGGACCATCATCAGGGACACGGAAAAGGCGGTGGACGGACTGGAAGGGGTCCGGTTTCTTTCCTTTATGCCCGGCACTTCGGAACTGCTCTACGTGGCCGTGGACAAGGATGGAAAGGAGTATCTTGCCGCGGGGGACAAAAAGGGCAAACCCTATGACTCGGTGGGCATGCCGGTGATCAGGCCCGGGCCAACGCCCGCCGTTGCCTATGTGGCGCAGAACAATAAGACCATGTTGCTGGTGGACAACGGCGTGGAGCAGACGCCCTGCAAGGTGATCGGCATCCCCATGAAGGGGGACGACGGCAAGGTCTTTTATACGTTCCAGTACCCGTCTTTCTCGCCGGACGGGCAGCACATGGCCTATCCGGCCATAGACACGCAAAACCGCCGGTTCATGGTGGTGGACGGCAAGGCCCATGAATATTATGAGGCCGTCACCGAACCGGTCTTTTCGCCGGATGGAAAGCACATCGCCTATATGGCCCAGAAAAACGGCAAATGGCTGGTCGTGGTGGACGGCATCGAGGGCAGGGAGCGGTTTGACAGTGTGTTAAAAGGCGCCGGCATCGTGTTCGACACCGACACCTCTTTCTACGTGCTGATGGTGAACCTGCCCGGTCCCTTTTTTTACAAGCTGACGGTGACCATCGGCGAAGATAAAAAATAGCCGGTTACTTCAGCCGTTCCAGGATCTCCGCGGCCACCTTTTCGCCGGACAGCAGCATGCCGCCGAAAATCGCGCCCATGCGGGGGCCGCCGAAGGTGGCATTGCCGGCCATGCCGGCCACGTAAAGGCCGGGATAGACCTCCCGTGTGTTCTCCAGGGTCAGCGACTCGGCCCGCTCCGACCACATGGATTTTTCGCCTTCGATTTTTCCGCTGTCGGTGACAAGCGTGCCGGGCACCTTTCTTTCCACCACCCGCACCACCTCGGTGGCGTGGCCCGTGGCGTCTACCACGAACTTCGCCCGCATGGCCAGCGGGTCCACGTGCAGCCCCGCCATCTCCACCGGGGACCAGTTGAGCACCAGGCCCACGATCCGGTCGGGCCGGATCATCACGTCCTCCACGGAAACGCAGTTGAAAATGGTCAGCCCGGCCTTGACCGCCCGGGACGTGAGGGTGGAAATGGCCTCCACCGCGTCCGCCGTATGGTAATCCTCAACGTAGGGCCGGTGGCGGACCCCCATCTCGTCTAGCACATGCAGGGCGCTTTTCTGCACCACGATCTCGTTAAACAGCATGGCGCCGCCCCACATGCCGCCGCCGATGCTCAGCTTGCGCTCGTACATCACCACCTTCCGGCCGGCTTTGGCCAGAAAATAACCGGCCACCAGGCCGGAAGGCCCGCCGCCCACGATGGCCACGTCGGCCTCCAGGCTGGCGGAAAGCTTTTCAAAAAACCGGTCGATAATGGCCCGGGATATGGTCACTTCGTTTAGTTCCATTCTTTTCTTTGCGTCCTTTGCGTCTCTGCGGTGAAAGTTAATTGACCGGGGTTTCTCATCATCTTTATATCTTTTGCATCTGGCCCAAGCCGAAACCGGTTACGCCCGGCCGCTCTGGACCCCGGCTCGGGGGCCGGGGTGACGGATGTGGCAAGTGCTCTGCCTTGCGTCATTGCGAGGAACAAAGCGACGAAGCAATCTCCGCCGCCAGCGGCATCCAGAGGCGTTTGAGATTGCTTCGCCTTCGGCTCGCAATGACGTTTTAAAACAGGCGCTCTTTTGAATCAGAATTGGGATTACTTCTCTTC
>JBMORB010000359.1:0-8551 GCA_049320925.1 Thermodesulfobacteriota bacterium
CCCCTGGGCCATGCCATCGGCCGAATCGGCTGCTTCTTTGCCGGATGCTGCTACGGGGATGTCTGTGACCTGCCCTGGGCCGTGACCTTTACAGACCCCCTGACCCTGGCCCGGCCGGATGTGCCCCTGCATCCCACCCAGCTTTACGAAGCGGCCGCCAACCTGATGATTTTTGCCGTTCTGTTCACGCTGTACCGCCGGGCAAAATTTTCCGGACAGCTCTTTCTGGTATACATGGCAATCTACGGCATCGTCCGCTCAATCATCGAAATCTTTCGCGGCGACGCCAGAGGATTCCTGTTTGACGGCATGCTCTCCACCTCCCAGGCCGTGGGCCTGGCCGCGGCCCTGGTTGCCATCATCCTTCTGGTCGTGTTCCATTTCCGCGACAAAAAATCGACCCGGTAATGGCTGAAATACCTTTCAACAAGCTGGAATCCCATCTGGCCCAGGCCCGGCCGTTTGCCCCGGTGTTTCTGGTGTTCGGCGAAGAGTACTTCTACAAAACCGCCTTTGACAAAATCGTTTCCGCCATCGTGCCCGAAGAACGGCGGGCCTTCAACCTGGAAGAGCTGGACGGCGCCGAGGAAAATGTTTTCGACGCCATTGAACGGCTGGCCACCTTTTCCCTGGACGGCAGCGCCAAGGTGGTGGGCCTGACCGACGCGAAAATATTTTACTCAAAGGAAAACAAGGACGACCTGGTCGCGAAAATCCGCGAAGCCTTGGCAGCCGAAAGTTTCAAAAAAGCCCTGTCCGGTTTTACGAAACTGCTTTCGCTGTTAAACATTCAACTGACCGGCGACAAAGGAGTTGACCGGCAGGCGGTTTTGAAGGCATTGGACGATGAGGCCGGTGGTGATACGGCGTGGCTGGACACCCTTCTTGAAAAGGTTTCGCCGGCGGCTGCCGGGGCCCCGGCAGCCGACAGCGCCGAAGCCCTGATCGACGCCATTGAAAAAGGATTTGCCCCGGGCAACCATCTGGTCATCACCACCGACATGGTGGACAGGCGGCGCAAACTCTTCAAGGCCATCAGCACTCACGGCGTGGTGGTGGACTGTTCCGTGGCCAAAGGAGAAAAAGCGGCGGACAAAAAAGCCCAGCAGGAGGTGTTAAGGGAAACCATGACCGACCTGCTCAGGGAACGGGGCAAAACCATGGACGCGAAGGCGTTCGAAGCCCTGTGCGAAACCACGGGTTTTGACCTGCGTACCTTTGTCAACAGCCTGGAAAAGCTGTGCACCTATGCCGGTGCGCGAAAAGCCATCACCGCTGACGACGTGAAGACCGTGCTGGTCCGGACAAAAATCGACCCCGTCTTTGAACTGACCAACGCCGTGGGGGAGAAAAATACCGAGGCGGCCCTGTTTTATCTCAACAGCCTGCTTTACGGCGCCGAGGCTCATCCCCTGCAGGTGCTCACCGCCATTGCCAACCAGATTCGAAAACTGATCGTGATCCGCGATTTCATGGACAGCCGCCACGGCAAGGCGTGGCAAAAAGGCATGACCTTCCAGACCTTCAAAGACAGGGTCCTGCCGGCCGTTCAGGCCTATGAGGCCGACCTGACGGAGCAGAGCACTCAACAGAACGCGGCCTTCCCCGAATCTTCCGGCAAGAAAGGGGCAAAGGGCGAAAAATCGTCCGCCGACCTGACCATCGGGCCGGACCCGAGAAACCCCTACCCTGCTTTCAAAACCTTTGAAAAGGCGGCCCGCTTTTCCATGGCCGAGCTGATTGCCGCTTTTCCCCTGCTGCACGACACCGACCGGCGGCTGAAAAGTTCCACCGATCCCCACCTGGCTTTGGAATACCTGATCATCACCCTGTGCCGGAACCGATAACACGGGGAATTCTCCTGCCAGGCTGCAAAGATATGAAACCTTAATTTAGGATGGAAAAATGAAAAATAATTATAAGCATTTAAAAGAAACAGTGGGGCCGGGCGTATTTACTCGATGGCAAGAGGTCGATGTGGAGATATATGCCTTTACTGACCTGGGGATGAAAGTGGCGATAAATGGTGAATATACAGGATTGGTTTATGGAAATCAGGTTTATGAAAATTACCATGCAGGTCAAAAACTCAAAGCGTATATAAAATTTGTAAGAGAAGATGGAAAGATCGATATTTCCCTGCAGCCCAAGCAGATCAGACATGTTGCTTCGATTACCGACAAAATTCTGGAACACCTGAAAGCGGCTGGTGGGAAAACCGGGTTTAATGATAAAAGCTCCGCTGAAGCTATAAAAAAGGAGTTCCGGGTAAGTAAGAAGGTGTTTAAACAGGCAATCGGCAGGCTGTATAAACAGCATAAAATAAAGATTACGGATAAAGGGATCGAACTTGTAAAATAAAGAGGTTCATCTCCCAATTTATCCAAATCGAAATCGCTATCGGGATCGGGATCGAAACCCGGCCGTGGCAAAAAACGGGAGTGCCGCACCCCAGTGCGGCTGAAGCCAATGAAGCCCCAATCTGTTTATGTCGTTTTTGAAGGCCAAAAGAGTCAAGAGCAGACTTGACCCCTTTTTTGACACCAGCAAGTCAGCTTCCTTTGTAATAACCATAGGACAGGAACAAAAAGGTACAGGGCCTTGATATATCTTTCAACAACAATCCCTTGGCCCCTTGAATCCTTGAATCCTGTGCACCCACTAAATTGGAAAAGACCCAATAAATTAACAGGAGGCAGCCGTGGCTTCAAAAAACGGTATTCGAACGTTTAAGGACGCCGTTGCCATTGTTACCGGCGGGGCATCCGGCATCGGCAAGGCCCTGGCCGAAGAACTGGCAACACGCGGGGCCAGCGTTGTTCTAGCCGATCGTCAGGTCGAGCTGGCCGAGACGGTCGCGGCAGCCATCCGCTCCGCCGGCGGCAGGGCAGCCGCCGCAGCGCTGGACGTGACCGACTATCCCGCCATGGAGCAACTGGTGAAAGATACCGTGGCGCAGGCAGGCCGCCTGGACTACATGTTCAACAACGCCGGCATCGGCATCGGCGGCAACGTGGACCACCATACGGTTGACGACTGGGATTTAATCATCAATGTCAACCTCAGGGGCGTCGTTCACGGCATGCACGCGGCATACAACGTAATGACGGCCCAGGGATTCGGGCATATTGTCAGCACCGCCTCCATGGCCGGCCTGATGGCCGTGCCGGGCATGGCCTCCTATTGCGCCACAAAGCACGCGGTGGTGGGGCTGTCCAAATCATTGCGGGCCGAAGCCGCGGGAAAAGGGGTTCGCGTCAGCGCCTTTTGCCCCGGCGTGATCCGCACACCTATTTTAGAAGGCGGCAGGTTCGGCAAGATTCTTTATTCCATGACGGAGGAACAGCGGGCAAAGCTGCCGGACATGTTTGAAAGAATGCGGCCCATGGCCCCGGACCGGTTTGCGAAAAAAGCGCTCGACCAGGTCGCGCAAAACAGGGCTATTATTATCGTGCCTTCCTGGTGGCGGCTGTTCTGGTGGATGGGCCGGGTGTCACCGTCCCTGGAAATTTTTTTGGCCGGAAAATCGTTTTCAGACGCGCAGAAAAAGCTTGGCATCACCTGATCAGTGCCGGAACTGATCATACAGCGTAATTCTTGTCTTGCTCTTAATCTTACTCGTGCTCGTGCTCTTACTCGTGATCGCTGTCAGGATCGATTCCTTTTGATTGTGAAACCGATATTTTATTTTCGCGTCATTGCGCAGCAAAGCAATCCCTGTCGTCACCCCGGACTTGATCCGGGGCCCGGTCAAAATTGGTTTTTCATACCACATTCTTCCGTGTACTTTTCTTTCTGCCTTCTTGCTTATTTTGGCGCGATACGCACGACGCCGCTGATGGTACCCTGCCAGTAAACGCCATTGATGCCGATGTTGCCGGCCATTTGCAGGGTGTCCGCAAAAAACCCCCAACCGATTTCCTGCTGTTTCAAAACCTTGCCGGTATCAGAATCAATGACCGTAAAACAATACACGTCAAACCGGCTGCGCTCAACCGTATAGATATACTCGTCGGCTGTTGACAGCTTGGGGACCGCGGCCGAGCGCACGCTGTTTGCCCAGACGATCCGGGAGGGTTCACATGACGGATCTCCGGCGCAGTCATGAATATCCACCCGGACCATGCCGCCCGCAAAATCAGCGCTTTCCGGAACGGATTCACCGGCGCCCTCGGGCAGTTGCGGATAGGGATAGCCGTATGTGGAAGCAATAATAACGGTATTGCCGATCCCGATAGCGGAATTCTCGGTACCGGAATTAACACCGGCGGTAAAAACCGGTTGCCGGCAGACCAGGCGCCCGTCGTCCGCATCAAACACAAGAAGTGAAATCCGGTCATCCGCATTGTCCGTTATCATGACATAGTCCATGCCGGTTGCCGGGCCGAAAAACGTGGGGGTGGCGCCGCTGCCGTGGCTTAACTGGCCGGGTTTACGGGCCGACCCGGCATCGTATGCCTGCCGCCAGACCACGTAGGGATGATGATCGCCATCCTGTTGCAACAGATACAACGCCTCGTTGGTGACAACGGTGGCCCGGCCGTCCACAGTGGTGGAAAAGGAGTTGTCAATCCGCTCGTCATCCCCCAGCTTCACCCAGGAGAGTCCCTGCCCGGACGGAGCATGCGGGTCATATATACCGATCACGGACCGCTGGGTGACAAACCAGATGGTTTCATCCGGGCCGGCGCTGATACTGACCACCGCGTCACAATCGCTGCTGCCGCAATGACCGGTCACGGCGGCCAGGAGGGAGACGCTGTCGTCAATGGAGAGTTCCCACCAGGTGGAGAGCAAGAATCTTTTTTCTTCGGCTTTAATACGGATTAAATTCTGATTGCCGTCCACCATGACCAGACGGTCCTGGTTGTCCAGGCAGGCGTAAACTCCGCCCAGCAGGCTGCCCGCTTCCAGCGACAGTTTTGCCTTTTCCTGGCCGTTGCGCTGGTTGAGCAGGCGGGCAACCGGATTCCGCCCCAGCATGCTGGTGCTCAATACAAAGGGCTTACCGTCCGATCTTATCAGCACGGTGGGACAGGCCGCGAAAAACAGCCGGCTTACCACACCAACAGAGGAAACACCCGGCCCTGGAAGCGGCGAGGTGTCTGATGAAGCAATGTCGCCGTGCATGCTGGAAGCCCCGTCAAGCCCGACACCGGGAATCGTCGGCGGAGCCGTGCCGGTCACGGCAAAAGCCGTTTGCGCGCCCAGAAGCGCAAACAGCATAACAACGATAAGCGTATAACCGGAAGACTGTTTCATGATTCACCCCCCTCCGGCACGAAAGGTCCGGAACATTCAAAAAATTATAAAATTCCTCTGTTTTGCCGATTTAGAGTATATAGCTTTCACATTCGCGGACAAAAAGCAATAAGGAATACCCTGATTTTCCCCCTTAAAAACCCTAATCGTTCCTTCCTGGTGGCGGCTGTTCTGGCGGATGGGCCGGGTGTCACCGTCCCTGGAAATTTTTTGGGCCGGAAAATCGTTCTCAGACGCGCAGAAAAAACTTGGGATCACGTGATCAGCGCCGGGATTGACCACACAGCGTAAATTTTGTCTGGTCGTTCACCGCCTTAATCCGGCGATCAAGCGGCTGGAGCGAGCCGGTCAGCGGAAATCTTTCCGGCCATCATTAGCGGGAGAACCGGCCTTCGCCGAGCCGCAACAGCCTGGATATTTTCCGGACAGCAGGTCTTGCCAGAGGCTCGCCAAGCCGTGGAATGACTTCAAGCAGCCTTTCCCATCGATTGTTGCCCATCCATGGATGAAGCCCGCTTTGAATGTTCTGGCGGGCCCACAGGTTTAGGAACACCATCAGCACGTGAGGCGGAAAAAATAACCGCCGGATGATACTGGGTATGGAATACACTTTTTTCTGAAGTGCCATATGAAGGGTTTCCATCTCCTCCCAAGTCAGGGCAGGGGTATTGAAAACCGAGTGCGCCCCGTCATAGAGGTGCCATCCCTGCCTGAGTTCGACCTGCTCCCGCTGCATCCGCTCATACATGGCGGATCCGGGCATGGGTGTCAGAATATACAGCAGCAGCAACGGAACCCGCATATCAACGCAGAACCGGAAAATATCTATTGCCGTGCTCATGGAGTCCCCATCAAACCCTATGATCATGCTGGCGAAGGCTTCGATGTGATGGCGTTTGAGCTGAACCAGGGCCTCCTTCGCGCTGGTGTTGATATTGGGGGTTTTGTTGGCCGCGACAAGCGATTGTTTGCTCAGGGTCTCAATGCCCAGGTAAAGCGCCCTGCACCCGGCATCGGCGGCGGCTGCCATCATCCGTCCATCGGTCGCGGTATGCAGGTCCACCTGGCCGATCCAGGCTTTGCCCAGGGGCTTCATGGCGGCAAAAAGCTCCAGGGCGTATGTTTTGTCCACCATAAGATTATCATCGACAATGGTCAGATAAGGCCCGGCGCGGCGCATGTCCGCCAGTACGTCATCAATGGGCCGTTTTCTGTGACGGCTGCCGAAAAAGGGGGTGACCGCGCAGAAATCACAATGGTAAGGGCATCCACGGGTGACCTGTACGGGATAGACCGGCAGAAAAAAGTTCTTCATGCGAATCAGGTCATAGCGGGGTACGGGCAGGCCTTTGAGGGTGTGAAATTCCTTTGTTTCGTAAATGCCTTTCATTCTCCCGCAAAGGGCATCCTCGACCACCCGCGCCATGACGCCTTCCGCCTCACCTCTCACCACGGCATCGCAGTGGATAAGCGCTTCCTCTGGCATGGCCGTGGCGTGGAACCCGCCCATGACAACCGGAATCCCCCGCTGCCGGTATTGATCCGCGATCCAGTAGGCCCTGGGGGCACGGCAGGAGATAGCCGTTATGCCGACAAGATCGACAGGTTCATCAAAATCGATCCGCTGCACCGATTCTTCTACAATGGAGATGTCATGCCGTTCGGGGATCAATGCGGCAACGTAGGGGAGGGTCAGGCCCGAAATAAGTTCTTTGCTGATTTTCACGGGCTGGCCGGTCGCGTCCAGCTGGGATGGATTAATCAGTTTGATTTTCACTTTTATTCAAATCTTAAATTAAAAAAACAGAGCCCCCGGTCCCCACAAGACCCCGCATCGCGGTCTCGCCACCGAACCTGAGCGATCACGATAAGGCTGAAATCCGCGGACATGACTTTCTCCGAAATTCTTTTCTCCTGTCACTCATCAATCGGGATCATTCCGGATTTCCGGTACCGCGCGGCCAGGTCCACATACACCTGCTTTCCCATGGTCCAGAATTGCCGGTCCCTCTCCTGAACATCCCGGATCACTGCCGCCGGGTTCCCGGCCGCCACCTTGGCGGCGGCAACCTCCTGTTTGGCCTTGACCACTGCCCCTTCGGCCACAATGGCCCACTCCCCAACCCTGGAAAGCACACTGAGAATGGTCCCCATGCCGATCACCGCGAAATCACTGACCCGGATACCGAGAAGAACGGCGCCAAGGTCCAGTGCCACATGTTTTCCACAGCATGACCTTCTCCTTCTTTATTCGAAATCGCTATCGGGATCGGTATCGAAAAGCCCCGGATTCCTTATCCCCTCTTGTGCCGCGCACACCGGCAGCGAGTTGCCGGTGCCACCCGCCACGCTTCCCATCCTCGCCCGGTCACACCCCTGCCTGAAAAAAGACATTTACATATAGGGCTCAACCGGGCGGATCGGGCTTGTTCAACCACCGGATAAGATCGTGGCTGCGCACGATCTATCCTTGTTCGTTGGACAGTCTTTTTCGTATCTGTTCTGAATATGCTTCTGTCTAATCCCTCTCCTAAAACTCCTTCTTCAGGTTTCAGGAAATCCTGTGATAAAGTCAATGGCATTCTGGTATTTTCCCCTATCTCTTGAATCGGCCAGGCCCATCAAGCGTCGCAATCGAATCTCCGGTGCGTTTGGGGTTTCTTCGGCCCAGTGCCAAGCAAGCGCGTGGCGAATTGAGATATTGGGACAGGCAGGCTTAATCGGTACAGTGTACTCGACAATTGCTGGATTGCCCTTGAGGTGTTCGGCGGCTGAAGGAAGAACTCCAACTCCAATCCATTCTTGGCACTGCTCAGCCTGAACCGCATCAACAACCGGGTAACCCAAGAAGATGCGCTTGCTGGACTCGAGAATGCAGTCGCCATACGCGATAGCTCCACGAAGGGGTGCGCCGTAAAGGAGTGCCTGGTTGACCAGATTGGCAACGGCGATAATCAAGAAGTTGACTTCGTTTTCGTTAGACCAAAGCATCAGCGTGTCGCTGGCCACAAACGATTGAACCTTTGTGTTGATATGCTCGACGTTGTTACTTGGGGTGAGTTGGAAGCGGTCTATGACTGTAGCCCTATGCTTGGCATCCAGAAGAAGGAAATATCTCTCATAGAGGTCTGCAAGCCCGTTTGGACGGATTGTCCCGTTCTCGTCCCGCAAGTGCCGTTTGAAACCAAGAAGATCAAGGATTGTCACAAACAAGGCTTGAGGCCTAGGTGGAGGAGGAAACATTGTCACAATTCACCTGTCCAGATTCGTTACCCAACGGCGGCAGCCA
>JBMORB010000360.1:0-8549 GCA_049320925.1 Thermodesulfobacteriota bacterium
TTGAGCCCGGAACGGAGGATACCGGCGCGGGTGAATCAACAACAGTGCCGGAAGCCGGAGCCGCGACGGTCAGCGTCCCGGCAGTTTCGTCGCCTGCGGTTGTGCCAACACCGCCGCCCGCGGCTGCCGTGGCGCCGGCGGCCGCGGCCGTGACAGTGCCGGCGGTTGCCATGATCCGCTCCACCGTGGACGTGCTTAACATGCGTTCCGTGCCAGACGTCAAGGGAAGCACGGTGGGCCGGGTGATGCCCGGCGAGACCGCCACGGTGCTGGAAACCCGGGGCGACTGGCTTAAAATTCAAAAACCGGACGGCGTCACCGGATATGTGGCCAGGGAGTATACCCAGGTTATTTCTGAGGCGGGGGCTTCGGCCGCGGTTGCGACGGCCACAGCCATCGTGGCCGCGCCGGTTACCATGATCCGCTCCACCGCGGATGTGCTTAACATGCGTTCCGTGCCAGCCGTCAAGGGAAGCAAGGTGGGCCGGCTGATGCCCGGTGAAACCGCCACGGTGCTGGAAACCCGGGGCGACTGGCTTAAAATTCAAAAGCCGGACGGCGTTACCGGTTATGTGGCCAGAGAATACACCGAGGCTGTGCCACAAACCCCCCCGGTCATGGAGGATATTGAGGCGCCCGTTCCTCAGCCTGCATCCATTATCCCCCCGGTTTCAGTGAAACCTGAACCGGTCGAAACGGTTGCCAGTACCCCTGGGGTTCAAAAGATCCGGTCCACTTCCGAGAGCCTGTCCATCCGGACCGAACCTTATGGAAACAAATCGGTCGGCCAACTGGGCCTTAACGAGGAAGTCGAAGTGGTCGAGACCCTGGCCGAGTGGATCAAGATCAAAAAGCCGGACGGCACCACCGGTTACGTGCCCAGGGAGTATACCGCTCCGGTGAACAACTGATAAAAAAAGGCGTGGTTCAAAGCCCGGTACGGGTCACCGTGCCGGGCTTTTCTTTACGTTTGCTTCTTTGGGTTCCCCTGTGCTGACGCATGCCTTTCCGGCCGCGGCACCCGGACCGAAAGCCCTGTTCGAGGAGCTATGGGAAGCATCAAAATTCTGGAAAACACCGTGCAGACCTATGCATGGGGCTCCCGCACCGCCATTGCCGAGCTTCTCGGAAAGCCGTCTCCGGCCGCCGCCCCATGGGCCGAAATGTGGATGGGCGCCCACCCCAAAGCGCCTTCCATGGTTCATGAAACCGGGGGCGCGGTCTCCCTGATCGATCTGATTACCGCAAACCCTGAAGCAACGCTCGGTCGGACAACCGCCCGGATGTTTGACAACCGGCTGCCGTTTCTGTTCAAGGTGCTGGCCGCAGAAACCCCGCTTTCCATTCAGGCCCATCCCGACAAGGTTCAGGCTGAACAGGGGTTTGAACGGGAAAACCGGGCCGGCATTCCCCTGGATGCGCCGCAACGGAATTACCGGGACACCAGTCACAAGCCCGAGTGTCTCTGCGCGCTCACCCCCTTTTTCGTACTGTGCGGTTTTCGGCCGGTTCCTGATATTCTGGAGATGTTTTTCCTGTTGCTGCCGGAAGCGGAGGTCGTCCAACTGACCCCGAACCTTGTCAATCGATCGGCGCCTGAAGGATTAAGGTCTTTTATCATGCAACTGCTTCACCTGTCTGCCGGGCGCAGGGAGGCGGTTCTGGCCTGGGCCGTGGACCGCGCGGAAGACCTTGTTGATCAGGATCCCGCGTTCCAGTGGATTGTGCGCCTGAGCCGGACATTTCCCGGCGATATCGGCGCGCTTGCCCCCGGCTTTCTGAACCTGGTGAACCTGGAGCCGGGCCAGGCCCTTTTTCTCCCGGCCGGGACGCTTCATTCCTATTTAGAGGGAACCGGTCTGGAGGTGATGGCCAACTCGGATAATGTGCTGCGGGGAGGGCTGACCGCCAAGCATGTGGACACGGACGAGTTGTCCAGGATTCTTGCTTTTAAACCGATGGTCCCGCGAATACTGCGCCCGGTGGCTGTCAGTAAATGCGAAAGGCTTTACCCGACACCGGCGCCGGAGTTTAGCCTGTCGGTGATGTCCATAACCGGTGATCAACCCTGTTCTCCGGCAAACCATAACAGTGCCGAGATCCTGCTGTGTGTTCAGGGCGAGGCGGTCTTGTGTGAGGAAAAAGGCGGTGAAGAAACAAGCCTCTTCAAAGGCATGTCCGCCTTTATTCCGGCATCTGCCGGGTCTTATCACCTGAAGGGGGACGCGGTTTTTTACCGAGCCTTTGTCCCACCCTCATCCGAAGTGTAAAAATTAATTACATAACTATTTGTTTTTAAATGATTTTGCTTTATATGCCTGGCGTGGGGTGTTGACTCTTTTCCCTCTCTCTATTATAGTCGGCTCTCGAATCTTTTTATCATGAAGTTCATGGGTCCTGTTCTTAAGGAAAATTTTATAATGAAGCTGTTTTTCAACAGTCTTGTTATGCCGGCGCTGGTGGTTTGCGGTCTTCTTTTTGTACCGGTTGAGGCCCACTGGGTGGGGGCAGACAGACATCAGCCCGGCCCTCCGGTTTTATCAACGCTTGATTCGAATCCATCCAGGCTGGTGGTCGATATTCAAATTCCCGGCATTTACATGACCGAGGTGTCACACCAAGGTGTCCGCTATCACGACATCTCCATTCCCGGTGGAGGTCATGCCACCAACGTGGGCAAGCCGTCTCTGCCCACGCTGGGCCGCTATGTCGCGCTTCCCCGGGGCGCAAAGGCTTCGGTGAAGGTGGTGGACGCCCGGTTTAAGGAAATGACCGGATACAACGTGGCGCCGGCCCAGGACCCTTTGCCTGAAAGCGGAAGCGGTGTTGCGCGGGTTTTTAAAAAAGATGCAACGGCTTACGGCCAAAGGGGGTTTTCCCCTGCGCGGATTGTTGAACTGGAATCGCCCGTCACCATTCGGGGCTGCCGGACGGCCCTGCTGCGGGTTTTCCCGGTCCAGTTCAATCCGGCGGAGCAGACCATCCGCGTTTACTCTCACGTCACCGTGCAGGTGTCTTTTGAGGGTGGCGACCGGCGGTTTGTGGAAAAACGGTGGCGCTCGAAATCAACAACGCCGGTTTTTGAAAACCTGTTTTTAAACAATCCCGTTGAACTTGATACGGAGGCGGGGGCTGAAACCGGCAGCGGTTCAGTCATGAGCAGAAGCGCCACTGACGAACAGAGCTTTTTTTTGATTATTTCGCCTCCTGAACTGGTTTCCGCCGCTAATAAACTGGCCAACTGGAAGCGGGCCCAGGGTGTTTCTACCGAGGTGCGAACCACCGACCAGGCCGGGTCGACCACAGCGGAAATCAAGGCGTTTATCCAGGAGGCTTATGACACCTGGCCCGTGCCCCCGGATTATGTGCTGCTGATGGGGGACGTGGAATTTATCCCCACCAACCGGGGAGACGGGTGCGGCACCGATCTTTACTATGCCACGGTGGATGGAACGGATTTTTTCCCTGACCTGAGTATCGGCCGCCTGTCCGTTGACACCCTGGATCAGGCCCTTAAGCGGGTGGATGACATTATCGGCTATGAACTCTCCCCACCCACGCAAGAGAGTTTTTATCAGAATGCGGCCATTGTGGCCTATTTTCAGGACAGCGACTTCAATGGCACGGCGGACCGCCGGTTTGTTCAGTCGGCAGAGGACATGGCCATTTTTTTTTCAGATCCGGCCTATCTTGACGCCTATGACGTGGACCGGATTTATTATACGGATTCCAGGGCGACTCCTCTGAGATGGAATGATGATAATTGGAATTTCGGCACAACCGGCGTGCTCTCCGGCGCGCCCGGGGAAGATATGCCGGCCTATCTTTTGAGAAGCGGCGGGCTTGCGTGGGACGGCGATGCCGCTGACATCTCGGCGGCCGTCAACAATGGCCGGTTCCTGGTGGCCTACCGGGGCCACGGCCAGACCACCCGGTGGGACAGCGTCACCTACACGACCGCTGATGTGTCGGCACTGGCCAACGCCGATCTGCTGCCCGTGGTTTTCAGCGTCACCTGCCTGTCCGGCAAGTTTGACATGGAGAGTTCGGGCATCAATATCCCCTGTTTTTCCGAGTCATGGGAACGAAATCCGGACGGCGGGGCCGTGGGCATCCTGGCCGCCTCGGAAACCTCCTACAGCGGCTACAACGATCATTTCTTCTGGGGATGGATGGAAGCCCTGTGGCCGGAAGAATTCCCGGCGCAGGACCCTCCCTCGGGCACGCCTTTTGATCCGCCGGCCCTTGAAATGGGACCGATGCTTAACTATGGCAAATATTACGGGGCCACCAAATATTCAGAAGGGGACGACACCCTGCAACTGGAGTTTGAGCTGTTTCACTGGTTCGGCGACCCCACCATGCGGCTCTGGACCGGCGTGCCCCAGGATTTTACGGTTTCCGGTTTTGCCATTGACGCGGGTTCCGGCGGCCTGGAGATCACCATGGACCAGGCCGGCGCCGTGATCTGCGTGTCCCGGAACGGAACCATTCTGGGAAAGGCCGTCTCGTCCGGCGGCACCGATCGGGTGGCCTGTGATCCGCCCCTGGAGGCGGATGATGCCGTTCTCGTGGTTGTCACCAAGCCCGGGTTCCGGCCTTATGTGGGCATGACCCGGGAGGATACGGACGGGCTGTCCACCTGGCTGGAAATCCTTACCGGAACCAATCCCGGTGATTCGGACACCGACGATGACGGCATTCCCGACGACGTGGAGGACGCCAATGTAAACGGCGCGGTGGACGAGGGTGAAACCGATCCCCGCCGTATCGACACCGATGGCGACGGCCTTCAGGACGGCACCGAGCAGGGATACACGCTTGCTGATGTTCACGATGACACGGACACCGGCGTGTTTCAGCCGGACCTTGACGACACCACCACCACCGATCCTTTAAATCCGGACACCGACGGGGACTGTGCTTTGGACGGCGGGGAAGACGCCGACGGCAACGGCCGGGTGGATGCCGGAGAGACCGATCCGGAATTTTATGACAACCTTCTGCCGCCGGCGGCAAATGCCGGGGCCGATCAGTCGGTGCGGGAAGGCTCCACCGTCCGCCTGGACGGAACCGGCTCAACCGATGCCTGCCAGACCGCGCTTTCCTTTTTCTGGGAGCAGGTATCCGGACCGGCCGTGACCCTTTTCGACGCCGCGTCATCCCGGCCCACATTTACCGCGCCGTCGGTGGATGCTGCCGGAGCGGTCCTCTCGTTTCGTCTTACCGTGGATGACGGATTCGGCCTGGCATCCACCGACACCTGCCAGATAACGGTTACCAATGTTGTTGCGCCCCCGCCGGTGGATGATGATGACGATGACGACGATGATGACGAGGGCCCGGTGCCGGCGGCCGGAGGCGGCGGGGGAGGGGGAGGCTGCTTTATCGGAACCGCGCTGTCGATGTAACCGCTGCCATTCCTCTTGTCGGGAAATACCGAATATCGAACAGGGAATATCGAATCATGAAGGAAGGTCTCATCGGTATTTGAATGCCGGATCAGGATGACGGCATGACGCAGATCCTGTCCGTCACCCCGGCCTCCGAGCCGGGGTCCAGTAAAAATGAATAATATCAATCTATACTGGACTCCGGGTCGGTGCCCGGAGTGACAGGAAAAAAGATGGCCGGTTTTATCTGAATACGCACCCCATTGCCGGCATTTGATAACCGGATCTTCGACAGTCGCCGTTCGATTTGTTGTGTCAGCAGGTGAATTTTCCGTTTTCGTAAATCGTTTTCTTTTCCCCGCCTTCCAGCACCGCGGTCACCCGCTTTTTTTCCGTGTTCACGATGTCCCAGTGAATGGCCGAATCGTTGAACCCCAGCCGCTGTTTCATGGAACGGGTCAGGGTGGCCGGGTCCCCGGAAAAGGTGTCGGCGTAGGACGCGCCCAGGGCCACGTGGCAGTTGCCCTGGCCGCCGCCGAAGTTTTCGTCGAACAGGGTGTTGGCCATGAATTTGTCGATCCGGGAGAAACGCCTGTCGGTCAGGGAAAACTCGCCCAGCCGGGTCGCGCCCGGGTCGGTGGCCAGATACTTGCGGGCAAAGGACTCACCGGTTTCGGCGGTGATCTTCACGGCCGTGCCGGCCGAAAACTCCACCCGCATGTTGCGCACCGGATTGCCGTTGCGGAAAGAAGGCATGTCGGCAAAATAGAACCCCCGGGTGCCGCGCCAGTCCGGCGAGATGAAAATTTCAAAGCTGGGAATGTTGTGGCCGGAAATGCCCACCCACTTTCTCTTGTCGCCGGGCGTGATCTCAAGGTCGGTGCGCGCGGACTCCACGCGCAGGGTTTTGATTTTCAGGCTGTTGAGCCATTTCTTGATGGCCGTTGCTTTCTGATAGATTTTCTCCCACTGGTCCACGGGGTCGGATTTGTCCAGAAAACAGGCCCGCACGATCTGCCGGGTGTAATCGGTGATGGAAAGTCCGGCGTGACGGGCCAGTTCCGGGGTGGGATAGATGCACAGGGTCCAGGCAAAATCGCCGTTGCATTCCCGCTTGTCGAGAATGTCGCGCAGCGGCTTTCGGGCCGCCGCCGCTTTCCCGATTTTTCCCGGTTCAATTTTGCTCAGGTGGGTCAGGGAGTCGGGTGCGATCAGGCTGATGTTGCCGTTAAGCCCCTTCATCATCTCCTTTTCGCCGGGGGCCAGAAACAAAAGCTGTTCAGCGTCGGCGTGCCGGTAAAACAGTTCCTCCATCACCGGGGTCTGGCCGGACCGCAATATAACGTGCCGGCCGGCGGTCAGAAGCTTTTCATAAAGCACCTCGGCCAGGGGGACCGCCCGCGTGTCGTACCGCACGGCGATCACGTCGTGCTTTTTAAACCGCACGGGCCGGGCCTTTGAAACTCCCCACAGCAGCACGTCCGCGTATTTTTCAAGCTGTTTCGGTGTCAGCATGCGCCTGAATCTCCTTTCCCGCGCCGGTGCCGCGTATTGACAAGGTGCGGATAAGTTTATATAGTCCGGACAGTCCCCGGACGCCGTGTCTGCCGGGTTATACCAGAAACCGGCCTCAACGGCAACCGCGGAAAACGTTCGAAATCCATGGACGGGGTTGATGTTTTTCAGCCAGCGGACCAACCATATAAACCTTACCAGGGAGGGAACAATGACCGGCACTTTCAACAGCAAGGGCAGGACCATTCTTCTTGTGGCGTCGGCGTGCGCGGCGTTTGTCGTTGTCGTTATCATCGTGCTGGCGTTTGCCGGGCGGTCCAAGGTGTCCGTCCAGGAGTTTGACGCCCTTCAGCAGCGGGTGCTGGCCCTGGAAGCCCGGGTGGAAAAGCATTCCCTGACCATGGACGGGCTGGACCAGATGACCCAGCAGAACGACGTCTTCCAGCAGTTTGTCAACGAGGCGGCCAAGCGGGAGGCGGATTTCATGTTCCGGCTCAGCGACATTGAAACCAAGCTGGGCATCAGCCCGCCGGCGCCGGGAACCGAGCCCCAGCAGGTGCCGGGAACCACCGCTGCAACCCCGCCCAAACCCCCGGCACCGCCTGAACCCAAGGCCGTGACCGCGCCGGCACCTGCCCCGAAACCGGCTGCCAAGCCGGCCCCGCCCGCGCCGCCCCAGCCGGAATCCGCGGTCAACGGATACTACAAGGTGAAACCCGGCGACACCGCCTACAGCATCAGCCGGCGCTTCGGTTTGACCGTGGACCAGCTCAAGGAAATCAACGGCCTGTCAAACAGCGACATCTACCCCGGCCAGAACCTGCGGGTTACGCCGTAGCGTTGGGTGCCCTTTTAGCGTCTCACCCGGCTTGCCTGTCGGGCCGTAGCCCGCAGGGCGAAGGTCGAATCGGGCGACCCGGAAAAACATCTGGATTACCCGAATGAATCGGGTAATGACAACTTGGCGGAAGCATTATGCGCGGGCAGGCAACAGCTTGCCCGTGCTCTGTTTCCGGGCTGGGGATTCTCCGTTGCGTTTTATCGTGCTCTTGATCGTACTCGTGCCCGTAATCGTTTTTTTGTTTCGATCAAGAGTGATGGCTTCGTAAAAAGTCCTTACATCGTCACTCCGCTTGACCCGGAATCCAGGGCGGGCAGACAGGAAGGTACGCCGGTCAATTTTTACTGGATGCCGGATTCCGCCGTCGCCAAGGCTATGGCGGACAGGCGGGGTCCGGCATGACGATAAGGTGGGAGACAGATGATTTAAAAAGTATATCCATTGTGTTTTATCGTGCTCTTGATCGTACTCGTGCTCGTAATCGTCTTTTTGTTTCGATCAAGATCACGAGCAAGAGCAAGAGTAAGAAACAGCAAGAACAGAGCCGATACGGGGCAGGGATGGAAGGAGATTACTTCACTCCCTTTGGTTGTTCGCAATGACGAGTAGGGCGGCAGGGCCAGACATGTTTGTCACTCCGGGCTTGACCCGGAATCCAGGGCGGCGGGCCGGGAAGGTACGCCGGTCAATTTTTACTGGATGCCGGATTCCGCCGTCGCCAAGGCTATGGCGGACAGGCGGGGTCCGGGATGACGATATGGCAGAAAAAGACGATCACGATTAAGAGTAAGAGCAAGAGT
>JBMORB010000361.1:0-8515 GCA_049320925.1 Thermodesulfobacteriota bacterium
AACGCCTCCACGTGGCAGGAGATGTTATAAAATCCGATCAGCCATGTGGCGGCGATCAGCAGAGCGGCCAGGCGCCGGATATTGTCTTCGTTGGTGAAGAACACCGCGCCCAGTGTGCAGACCGTGAAATGGAAATATAGAATTCGTTCCGGCCACTTTCTGTTAAGGCCGTAAAACCGGCTCAGAAACATGGGGTGAAACACATTGATGGCCACCCAGGCAAGGCCCAGCACCTTGAGACGGGTAATGTGGTCCGGGTAAACGTCCCATGTGAGGCACAGGTCGAGCACAATGGGCAGGCCGGCAAAAAACTGCAGAAAGTACAGGTAATTTTCATCAAACTTCAGTTGCCGCAACCGGGCGAATAAAAAGGCCAGGATCAGCACCAGGCCGATGCTGATGGCCGCGTATCCGATGGTGACGTAAATAAATCGCGCAAAAGGCAGATACCGCTTCACGTAATCGCCGTCCGCGATCATCAGCGTCCCCATGATCTCGCCGATGACATCGTAGGAAACCCGGACGGCAATGACGTTTTCCCCGCCCCGCCGCAGGTGCCGGTCCGGCAGCAGGTAGATTCTGGGATAGTTCCACATGGAAAACGTGTGGGGCGGAAAACGGCCGGTCTGACCGATTCTTTCGCCATTAAAATAGGTCTGGTCCGCGTTGGCGATTCTGCCAAGGATCAGGCCGCGGTCCCCGGCCGAATCATCCACAGAAACTTTTTTGCGCAGCCAGCAGACGCCCCGGATTCCCCTGCCCTGCTTTATTGAATAAGGGACGATTTTCCCGGGCAGGTCGATGGTATCCCACATTGTGTCATCATACGCAGGAGAGGAAAACGCATTGGAATCATTAAGTGATATCTTCCACTGGCCATCCAGCGGTATGCTGCGGCCGGGCGATCCTATATTAAACAGCGGGAAAAACATGAACAGCCCGATGGCGCAAAGCAGGACAAAAATAGACGCTGATATGATATAACTGTTTTGAATAGTTAGAAATGATTTCCAGCGCGCGGTCATGTAAAACTCCGGCTCATTATCCGTTTGGCGTATTTCTGTAATTCTCATGTCCAACCAGTTTTGTAAATAGAAAAATGTGACTAACCCAAAGATTTTACGGCTTGATTCGGACTGCCAGCCGCAGAATCCGGCCGCCTGGAAAATGATATTTCTGTCGCCATGAAAACCACCGGTCAGAAATTTTTTATGATTTTTTTAAAAAAAATACCCGGGAAAAACCCAAAAAAAGATAGTCAGAACCAGACATCTCTTAAAGTGTCTGCCTAAAACGGTGACCCAGGATCCGTTTCTGCTTCCGGCACCTCAAAACAACAGGCTGTAATGCATATTTTTTCTTACCTCTTCAACTTTTTTCCACCGCTTTTGACCCGGCACAAAAAAAGCATCAAAAAAACGACGGACAGGTTCAGATATTGGCCCCGAATGGCCAGACACCCGTCCCGAATCCGGGTGATAGTGGGGCCACGGAACACATTTTTTCACGTTTTTTTGTGGTCCGATTATCAACAACCAACGGTTTAGCGGGAAAGGAGAGGGGCATGTTTAAAAAAGTTTTCGCAGTTGTTCTGGTGAGTTGTATCGTCCTGGCCATTCCAGTGGGGGCGTTTGCCGCGGCAAGTAAAACCACCTATCCGGTGGTGTTCGCCCATGGCATGCTGGGGTTTGACGAGCTGGTGGGAATAGATTATTTCGGCAATGATTACGGTGTGTTTGTGGGTGATCCCTGCGACGAATTTCTGGAAACGTCCTGTAACAGGCAAATTGACCGGCGGCAGCAGGCCTTTGCCGCGTCGGTCAACCCTTTTGAATCATCCGAAGTCAGGGGCCTTGAGCTGGCCGATCAGATTGAGAGCTACATGGCCACGGTGGGCGCCAGTTGCGTGAATATCATCGGTCATTCCCAGGGCGGCATGGACGCCAGAAAAGCGGCAAAATTGCTGTATGACCGCAAAGGCAGGCAGGTGGTCAAGGCCCTGGTGTCGATTTCGTCGCCCCATCGCGGATCGCCGGTGGGCAAGGGCGTGCTGGACCGCGGGCCCGACGGCATGAACGCGTTTCTCGGCGTTCTGGTCGACTACCTGGTGGGGCCGGTCCTGGTGGGGGACCTGAGCAGCTTTGAAGCCAGCATGAAGGCGTTTGTGTATGACGACTATGATGCAACCGACGGTGAAGTGACCGGCGCCAGGGCTTTTAACAACGCCTACGGCATCAACAACACCTACGTCAAGCATTATGCCTCTGTCATCACCGCCTGCCAGGGAAACTACAACCCGATTCTCGGCGCCCTGGGCCTGGTGGCGCCCCTTGACATCGACGGCGACGGCTGGTGCGCGGATGGTTCAGACTGTGACAACGACGGCGCCGGCGGCCGCGGGGACGGGAATTTCGAGGACGGCGACGATGACGGCCTGGTGGGCATCAACTCCCAGCAGATGGGCTACCGCCTGCAACATAAGAAGAGCTGGCTGTTCGGAACCTATTTCGTCAGGGACAGCCTCACCGGCTACGTGGGCGACATCAACCGGCCCAGCCAGGTGCAGGCCACTTCCTACAGCAGCGTGGTGGACGCGGACCATCTGGACGTGCTGGGACTGGGGGTTCTTCCTTACATGATTCCGGACAGCTTTGATGAAGAAGATTTTTACGCCGACCTGATCGACTACATCGCCGACATCGACTGAAGAAAACCATGCCGATGACTGGAAGGTGCAGCGGGTTATTAGTGCAGGGGCGCAAAATCTTGCGCCCCTGCCATATCTTTTCTTTTACGCGCATAAGGACGGAGAAGGATGAAACGCTATCAGATTGCAAGCGCCGTTGCCTGCGGCCTGGCGGTATTTGTCTTTGCGCTGACCTGGCTGTTTTCTGGAGCCGATAACTCCATGAAGCCGGCCGCGGCCCCTGGCCCGGCGGTGGAGCGCGCGGCGATGGAAGGCCCTGATGTCATGGAGCCGGCGGATCTGGACGGGCAGCGCATCTTTGAAGACCCGGGCACCGGCGAGGATTTTGACCCGGGACTGCATCAGCAGATGGTTGTGGCCCGGCTCCAGGAAATGTTTAGTCAAATCATTTCCCATCCCCGGATTCAGCTTCAGGCCATTGAGAAACTGGTGCGGTACTTAAAAGAAGTCTATCCGGACAGCTGGCAGGACCATGTTTTCGAATATCTGTCGGCCGCCTTTCCGGAACACGCGGCCCGGCTGTATGACAGACATTTGAAATTCAGCGCGTTCAAAGAATGGATCGCCGCCAACTACACGATGCTGATCGGCATGGAGGCCGGGCAAAGAAGCGCGCTGTTATGGGACAAGAGACGGCAGTTTTTCGGAAAAGACGCCGACACCATATGGGAACTGGAGCAAAAGGCCGAACAGGTGGCCCTGTCGCTTGAAGAAATCAACCGGCAGGCGGAACTGCCGTTTAATGAAAAGGTAAGTTCCTACGCCATAACGCTGGATGATATTTACGGCCGCCAGGCCGAGGCATACAAACGGCTGCACCAGCAGAAAACCATGGACCGGTTTCTGGCGCTGGAAAGTGTTCAGGCGGACCTGCGGCAAATGAGCGCCGAAGAGCGGAAGGCCGGCCTTGAGCTCTTCCGCACAGCCATGGGGCTTGACGATGAGGCCCTGGGCCGGTGGGCCGAACTGGACGAGGACCGGGACCGGCGGTGGGAAAAGGGTCTGGCCTACATGCAGGCCAGGCAACAGATCAACGTGCCCGGCGGCGACCATGAAACCGCCCTTGACCGGCTTCGGCAGGAATATTTCGGGGCCGAGGCGGAGATCATCAAACAGGAGGAATCGGCCGGCCTGTTCCGTTTCAACCAGCAGCGGGTTTATGGAAAAAATTAAAGACGACCCGGATATTTTTTAAAACCGGTCATCGGGCGGGCCGTGTTGCGGCAGCCCGTGGATAAAGGTGATATATGTTTTTGGAAACGCCGGAAAAAGAAAAGATGATCCGACAGGGGTATGTTCCGCCAACGTGCACGCTGCATCCAAAAATCGCCGGGCCGCTGATATATTCAGAGATTATCAGGGGCAGATCTCCATGCTGGGGGTGCAACGAAAACCGGACACTATGTAAAGGCAAAGAAAAAAGGGGGTTACAGATGCCCGGGGTTGAAGGTTCCGTTCCACCGCCCAGCGCCATGGTTGACCCGCCGGGGTGGGCACACGGGCCTGCCCCCTCCAAAGCGCATACCGCGCCCTGCCCCCACGGCTCCACCGGCCCGTAAAATATCAGGGGAAAAACCGAATTTGGTTAAATTTTCCTTGACACATCCAGGCAAATCCGTAGAATAGCCAGATTAGTTTTCAAGACAGGAGCTATCAGACGTGAAGAAATACACTTACAGTGCGAGAAGCACCGACAAAAGCGACAAGTGGTACCTGGTAAACGCCGATGGCGCGATCCTCGGCCGTATGGCCTCGGAGATCGCGGCCCGGCTGCGGGGCAAACGGAATCCCCTGTACACCCCCCATATGGACACCGGTGACTCCGTGGTGGTGGTCAACGCCGAGAAGATCACGCTGACCGGCAAAAAATGGGATAAAAAAATATATTATCATCATACCGGTTATATCGGCGGCATCAAGTCCATCACCGCCAAAAAACTGCTTGAGAAAAAGCCGGAAGAGCTGGTGCGCAGCGCGGTTCGCGGCATGCTTCCCAAAAACAAGCTGGGCAGAGCCCTTTTGAAGAAGCTCAAGGTCTACGCGGGGCCGGACCATCCCCACGCGGCCCAGCAGCCTGAACCCCTGACGATCGAATAACTCAATATAAGAGGAATCAATGGAAGGACAGACTTTTTACGCCACTGGAAAACGAAAATCCGCCATCGCCCGCACCTGGATGAAGCCGGGCAGCGGCAAAATAACGGTCAACGGGAAAGACGCTGACGCGCACTTTACCACCAACGCGGCCCGAATTACCATGCGCGAGCCCCTGAAAATCACCGAGACCCTGACCTCCTACGACGTGGACATCCATGTGTCCGGCGGGGGTATCACCGGCCAGGCCGGTGCGGCGCGGCACGGCATCAGCCGAATCCTGGCCGCCATGGATCCCGGTATGCGCCAGAAGCTCAAGTCCAACGGATTTCTTACCCGCGACGCGCGGGTGCGTGAGCGCAAAAAGTACGGCCAGCGCGGCGCACGGGCCCGGTACCAGTTCTCCAAGCGCTAATCTTCAACCGAATCTGCTTCAAGGGGTGAAAGCGATGCTTTCACCCCTTTTTTATTTTGTCCCGTGCCGGATGCTTTGGAAAGGCGATGGAACACATGAGCGCCGGTTAATCGTGCATGACGGAATGGGAAAGATGGACCCGCACTTCATGAGCGCCGCCGATCTGGATGGCAAGGTCCTCCACCATGCGGATGATCTCGTTTTCCCTTCTGGACTTGTGGCGGGGCAGCCCGACCGTCAGGTAAACGTCGACGGCGCCCTGTGCCGCCGTCACCCTGACCTTGGGGAAATCCTCCACCAGGGCGATCTCCACCTGGGCGGCCAGGGTCAGGTCATCCAGAATCTGCTGGGATTCGGGGGTGGTATGAAAACCGGGCCGGTTCACGGTGCTCACGATAAGATCCACAACATCCTCCACGTCCATGGTTTTTATGGACAGGACCATGTCGTACAGGCCCGCATCCGCCGTATCGATGCCGTACAGACTGAGGCCCCATTTCCGGCGCTCCTCATCGTCCTTCTTCAGCATGGCGCGGGCCTTTTCAGCGGATATGGACTCCCGCTTCATTTCCTCTGCCACCCGGTCTTCCATGTCGGCGATGATCCGCACCTTCAGCACGTGGGGAATATTCTGCAGAAAAAAATGGCCGGCCAGGCCGTGATAGACCACGTTGTCCTGCTGAACCCGGCGCAACAGGGCCGCACGGATAAAGGCCACGTATCTTTCCTTGCCGTAATGAAACCGGTCCAGGACAGACGGCGCGTCGTGGATGGCCCGCACCAGCCTGATTTCAGGAATATTGAAAAGTTCGGACGCCTCAATCAGAACGTCCCGGGAAATGCACTCGTACCCCAGCCGGGCCGCCACGGTTTCGGCGACCTCCTTGCCGCGGCTGTAGGAGCCTCTTGAAATGGTGATGACAGGCATGATCCTTCTCCAATGGGTTGAAACCGGATCGGTTTTGTAAGACTATAACGACCGGGCATGGTCCGTGTCAAGAAAGACCGCGCCGGGTATGCCACTCCCGCGAACTGTCCCATATTGGGGCTTGTGCGGCAGTGTAAAGTACGATAAACATAACAGGATCGGTGGCCTTGAGCCACCGCTGAGGGAGCGGCATCCCGTTCCAACGGATTTGCAGGTCACGCAAAAACACGGATTCTGATCCATGCGCGCATATTTTATTCGCCGATGCCTGTTGATCATTCCCACCTTTCTGGGCATCACCATTCTGGTTTTCGCCGTCACCCGGTTTGTTCCCGGCGGTCCGGTGGAGCGCATGATCGCCGAGTCCTATCGCATGCAGAACATGGACGGCCGGTCCCAGCGGGAGGGCAACCAGCCCCTCTCCCAGGAACAGATCGATTACCTGAAGCGCTACTACGGATTCGACAAGCCGGTGCTGACGGCCTACGCCATCTGGATGGCCAGCGTGCTGTCCGGGGACCTGGGCACCTCCACCCGGTACTACGACCCGGTATGGGAAATGATTCGCTCGCGCATTCCCATATCGCTCTATTTCGGCCTGCTCTCCCTGGTCATCATATACGGGGTCTGCATTCCCCTGGGCATGGCCAAGGCCGTGCGCCACAAAAGCGGTTTTGACAACATCACGTCAGTGGCGGTGTTTATCGGGTATGCCATTCCCGGCTGGGTGCTGGGCATTCTGATGCTGCTGCTTTTTTCGGCCCGATGGGGGATTTTCCCTCTGGGCGGGCTTACCAGCGCGGAGTTTGGAACCATGTCCGGGCTTGAAAAACTTTTGGATGTGGCCTGGCATACGGTCCTGCCGCTGATCTCCTATGTGGTTGGCTCCTTTGCCGTAATGACCTTTCTGATGAAAAATACCCTGATGGACGAGCTGGCCGCCGACTACGTGCGAACGGCCATGGCCAAGGGGCTGTCGTTTAAAAAGGCGGTCTTCGGCCATGCCCTGCGAAACAGCCTGATCCCCATTGCCACCAGCTTCGGCAACAACATATCGGTCCTGGTTTCCGGGTCTTTTCTTATTGAAACGGTCTTTAACATCAACGGTATGGGCCTGCTGGGTTATGAATCGGTGGTGGAGCGCGACTATCCCGTGGTCATGGGAATCCTGGTGATCTCGTCGCTGCTGTTTTTAATCGGCAACATTCTTTCCGATATATGCGTGGCCCTGGTGGACCCGCGAGTGAGGTTCCAATAATGGCGATACATGGTTTCCAAATCGAAATCGGGGTCGGGATCGACCATAATTGCCGGTTCGATTTCGATTCCGATCCCGATCCCGATCCCGATAGCGATCCCGATTGGAATAAAGATTCTAAACCCTTGCGGAGATACCCATGCTAGGCATCAGCCCGCTCACAGCCAAAAAAATCCGGCGATTCCGCTCTATCCGGCGGGGCTACGTGTCGCTTGTGATTTTCTGCCTGCTGGTTCTGGTCTCCCTGTTTGCCGAGGTTTTTGTCAACAACCGGGCACTGATGGTGAGTTACCAGGGCAAATTCTATTTCCCCGCCTACGGCGACATGGTCCCCGGCACCACCTTCGGCCTGGGGTACTCGTATGAAACCAGTTACCGGGAACTGGCAAAAAAGTTTAAAGCCGAGGCCGCGGGCAACTGGGTAATCATGCCGCCGGTGCCTTACAACCCCTATGAAAACGACTTTATCTCCGACGCCTACCCACCTACACCGCCTTCCCTGGAACACCGGCATTACCTGGGCACCGACAAGTCAGGACGGGACGTGCTGGCCCGACTGGTCTATGGATTTCGCATCGCGGTATTTTTCTCCTTTGCCCTGCTGACCGTCACCTACCTGGTGGGCGTGACCCTGGGCTGCGTCATGGGTTACTGGGGCGGCGCCTTTGACCTGCTGTTCCAGCGGATCATTGAAATCTGGTCCAACATGCCGCTGCTGTACGTTATCATCATCATCTCGTCGGTGGTGGCCCCCAGCTTCGCGATACTGCTGCTGATCATGGCCTGCTTCGGGTGGGTTTCCCGCACCTGGATCATGCGCACCGTCACCTACAAGGAGAAGGAACGTGAATACGTGCTGGCGGCCCGGTCCCTGGGCGCTTCGGACGGCCGCATTCTTTTTTCCCACATTCTGCCCAACACGGTGTCGATCATCATTACCTTTGTACCCTTTTCCATGGCCGAGGGGATTGTCGCCCTGACCTCCCTGGACTATCTCGGGTTCGGCCTGCCCGCGCCCACGCCCAGCTGGGGTGAACTGCTCCACCAGGGCTGGGCCAACATGCATGCGTGGTGGATGGTTGGCTCGGTAGTGGGAGCCATGGTGCTGACCCT
>JBMORB010000362.1:0-8494 GCA_049320925.1 Thermodesulfobacteriota bacterium
GACGCTCCTTTCATGGTGGGTCACTCCATGGGCGGGGCCGTAATCACCCTGGCCGCCGGCAAATTCGGCGTGACCCCTCGTGGAATGGTCCTTATTGAACCCATCTTCCTGCCCTCCCAGCTTTACAACCTCAAGATCCGGGTGGAAGACCACCCCCTGGCCGGCAAGTCGATCCGCCGGAAAAACGCATGGTCCGACCTTGCCGAAGCCAAGGCATACCTGCGTTCCAAACCGCTTTTTGCCCGGTGGGACGATGAAATGCTGGAAATGTACTTAAACCACGGTTTCGTGGAATCGGAGGACACCGGCGTCACACTGGCCTGCCATCCCCGGCGGGAGGCTTCCCTGTTCATGGGATCCATGGCCTATGATCCCTGGCCCCTGCTGCCCGGCATCCAATGCCCGGTGCTGCTGCTGGAAGGCGAAACCTCGGAGAACAGGGCTTTTATCGACCTTCAGAAGGCAGCGGCCCTTTTTCCCAACGGGCAATACCGGCTGGTCCGGGAGGCGGGCCACCTGATTCCCATGGAAAAGCCGGCCGAGACCATCTCCACCATTCGGGATTTTTTCGGTCTCCGCTGATCAGCGGCGTGAGGCTGGCCGCCTTCGCCTGCCGCGTCCGCCGGACCACGGCTTAAAATATGGTTTACGGCCGATTGTGAATATGCGATTATATTGCATATTCAATTTCCGCCAGCGGGAGGCCGACATGAACCTCAAATCCTATTTTCTGAGCCGGTACGACACCGCATCTTTTCTGCAGCGACAAAAAGCCACGGCCCTGATGTATGTGGCCCTGGCCTTCATTGTGCTGTTCGTGCTGGTTGCAGCCATCACCCTGCCCATGGGTCTCAGCCATGAGCCCGTGGCTTCTCTGGTCGCCTATCTCGTGGCCATTGCCGCTTTTGCCGCCGTGCTGTTCATCATGCGGGCGGGCCACTATTTTTTCGCGGCCCATTTTCTGGTTCTCTTCACAACCCTGCTGATCCTTGTGTATATTCACCGGCAGCCCAACGGCATGGACAACTTCGTCGGCATTCTCCACTTTACCTACCTGGTGATCGCCCTGGCGGCCCTGTTTGCCACGCGCGCGGTTCTGACCATCAGCACCGTTCTTTTTATCGCCGGCTGGCTGATCTATCTCTTCAGAAGCCGGCCCATTCTTGATGCGACCCTGCTTCCCTACGCCACCAAGACCACCAGCTATTTTCTGATCATGCTGGTGCTGATCTACCTTGTTTCCAATGCCATCATCGCCATTGCCAACAATTCGCTTAAAAAAATGCGGCATGAATCCGACAACAACCGGTTGCAGAAGGAAGTGCTGGCCGGCATTCTGGAATCGGTCCGCCAGGTATCCGAAGAACTGACCCGGTCGGCCGGAGACCTTATGGACACCGCCAACGATCTGAGAGACGGCACCGCCAGTCAGGCGGCCAGCGTGGAGGAAATTTCCTCCTCCATGGAGGAAATCGGCACCACGGTGGCCATGAACGCGGATAACGCTCAGCAGACCGACCGCATCGCCCAGAAAACGGCCCAGCGCACCGATGAAGGCGGCGCCGTCTTCAAGGAGACCATGGGTGCCCTGCGCCAGATCGCCGAAAAAATCGGCATCATCGACGGCATCGCCTATCAGACCAACCTGCTGGCCCTGAACGCGGCCATTGAAGCGGCCCGGGCCGGGGAGCACGGCAAGGGGTTTGCCGTGGTGGCCGGCGAGGTGCGAAAGCTGGCGGAAAAAACCCGGAGCGCGTCCCAGGAAATCAACTCTCTGGCTTCTGAAAGCATGAAGATCGCCGACACCTCCAGCGAAATATTTCTGGAAATCATTCCGGACGCCAGAAGGACGGCGGAACTGGTCCAGGAAATCTACAGCGCCTCCCATGAACAGAACATGGGCATTCAGCAGATCAACACCAGCATGGAACAGCTCAGCGCCACCACCGAGGCCAATTCCGCCGTTGCCCGGGAACTGGGTAAAATGGCCCAGTCCCTCCGGGACAGCGCCAGCCAGCTGATGAACACCGTGAGTACCCGGGCCGTCGAGGGTGCCGACGCGGCATGAGCACGCACAACCGGAAACCCAACCACCTGATCGGCGAACAAAGCCCCTACCTGCTGCAGCACGCCTACAATCCCGTGGAATGGTATCCCTGGTCGGATACCGCCATCTCCCAGGCCCGCCGGACCGACCGGCCCCTTCTGGTTTCCATCGGTTACGCCACCTGCCACTGGTGCCACGTGATGGAACACGAATCCTTTTCCGACCCGGCCACGGCGGCCCTCATGAACGCCCATTTCGTTTGCGTGAAGGTGGACCGGGAGGAACGGCCGGACATCGACCGGCTTTATATGACCGCCGTATCGGCCATCACCGGTTCCGGGGGGTGGCCCCTCAACGTGTTTCTGGACCCCCACACCCTCAATCCTTTTTTCGGCGGCACCTATTTCCCGCCGGATTCCGGCCGGGGCATGATCACCTGGACCGGCCTGCTGACCCGGGTCGCCGCCATCTGGCAGGACAAGAGCCAGCGCAGCGACCTGCTGGCCTCGGCTGAAAAGATTACCGCCTTTTTGCGTTCGTCCCTTTCCGGGACCGCCGGTGGACGCGGCACCGCTTCCGCCCCCCTGCCGTCGGACATTTACGAAAAGGCCCTGGATGCTTTTGCCGTTCTGCACGACCGGGAGAAAGGCGGGTTCGGCCCTGCCCCCAAGTTTCCCATGCCTTCCATTCTCGGTTTCCTGCTGAACTGCGCCGCCGCCGGCGCCATCCCGGCCAAACGCGGAAGGCAGGCTTTGGAAATGGCCGTCTCCACTCTTTCGGCCATGGCTTCCGGCGGCATCCACGACCATCTGGGCGGCGGCTTTCACCGCTATTCCACCGATGACCGGTGGCACCTGCCCCATTTTGAGAAAATGCTCTACGATAACGCCCAGCTTCTGGTCACCCTGGCCGATGCATACATCCTCACCGGCAATATCGATCTGCTTGAATGCGCAAAACAGACAGGCGATTATGTATTAAACGAAATGACGCACCCGGAAGGCGGCTTTTTTTCGGCCCAGGACGCGGACAGCCCGATATCGGCCGGATCCGGAAAAAAGGCCGAGGGGGCCTTTTACGTATGGACGGCCGGCGAGATTGGATCGGTGCTGGACCCCGACACGGCGCAAATCTTCATGTCCCATTATGGGGTGCGGCCGGAAGGCAATGTGTCAGGTCCCCAGGCCGATGAATTTCACGGGAAAAACGTGCTTTACGCCGCCCGCTCCATGAATCAAACCGCCGCGGTCTTCGGACTTGGAGAAAACGATGTCGCGGACCGGCTGAGAACGGCCCGCCGGGGCCTGCTGGCCGCCAGAAACAACCGCCCCCGGCCCGACACGGACGACAAGATCATCACGTCGTGGAACGGGCTGATGATCTCCGGCCTGGCGCGGCTTTACCGGGTGACCCGGGAGGGCCGATACCGCGATGGCGCGGCCAGGGCGGCCCGGTTTATTCAAACGCATCTGTATGACCCGCAAACCCGCCGCCTGATGCGCATCTGGCGCACCGGCGAGGCCCGGATCGCCGGCATGGCGGAAGATTACGCGTTTCTGGCCCAGGGGCTGATCGATCTTTATGAAGCGGATGCGGCGCCCTTCTGGCTGGCATGGGCGGTCGACCTTTCCGAAGTGATACTAGCGTCTTTTTATGATTCGGAAAACGGCGGGGTTTTCATGACACCGAAAGATCATGACGCGCACCTGCTGATCCGCATGAAGGAAGACACCGACAACGTGCTGCCAAGCGCCGGTTCGGTGGCGGCACGAAACTTTTACCGCCTGGCCGCTTATACCGGTCGCGAGGATTTTGCCGCCGCGGCACGGGCCACGGTAAATACCCTTGCCCCCCTGCTGGTGAAACACCCTTCGGCGGCGCCCCTGCTGCTGGCTGCCGCCCTGGAGGGCGCCGGAGCATGACATGATAAGCACCCTCACGATTCTCGGCATTGCCGTTGCCCTGGCCATGGATGCCTTCGCCGTCTCCATCGCCGCCGGCGTCTATCTCCGCAGTGTGGGGCTTCGCCACTATTTCCGCCTGGGCTGGCACTTCGGCCTGTTTCAGGCGTTGATGCCCGTTCTCGGGTGGTACGCCGGTCTTTCGGTGCGGGGCCTGATCGAAAGTTACGACCACTGGGTTGCCTTCGGCCTGCTGGCCTTTGTCAGTTTCAACATGTTTCGCGAAGCCTTTGACGCCGGGGAGAACCGTTCGAAAACCGACCCCTCCCGGGGCCTGCGGCTGGTGCTGCTGTCTGTTGCCACCAGCATCGACGCCCTGGCCGTGGGGCTGAGCCTTTCGGTGCTCAAGATCTCGGTGTGGGGACCCGCGGCGGTCATCGGCGTCACCGCGGCCGCCTTCACCGTCACCGGCCTGATGCTGGGCAGCCGGGCCGGCAATATCCTGTGGCTGCGCCGCTACACCGATCTGGCCGGCGCCGGGGTCCTTCTTTTTATCGGCCTGCGGATTCTTTATGAGCACGGTTCTCTTGCCTTCGTTTTTTAAAAATACGCCATATTGACCCCCCGGCACGGTTGCTGGTAGACTCGCACTGCAATAATAATGAACCGGGGTACCGATAAACCCGACCCGAGATCCCGCTAAAAAGGAGTCCCGTCATGACAAAAAAATTCACACAGAACTGCGTGTGCAGACATTGCGGCAACGAAGGGGAAATGGAAATCACCTGTTCCCTGGTTGAGGTAAAAGCCGCGGAAGACAAAAAGAAGGCGTCGGAAAAGGCCCATAAACACGAAAAAATTCAGGTCAAGGGCACCGGGGTCTGCGCTTCCTGCGGTAACGAAGCGGACATGTGGATCGACTTCTGATTGGCCCGGATGTTTCACAAATTGATTCGGCCGCGGATGCAAGGCGCGGGGCGCGCTTCCTTTGATACTTTTCCCGGCGGCAGGAAAAGTACACAGATAAGGAGAGAGGTGGATTATTTTTTAAAGAGAACCGCCGTACATTAAATTCGATTTCGATACCGATCCCGATAGCGATTTCGATTTGGATAAACAACCAAAACTGGAGGCGCCATGATTCCCATTCTGATTTTCCTGGGTGTGATTGTCCTGCTGGCGGTGTTTATCGCCGGCCTGTACAACAGCCTGGTGACCCTGCGAAACCGTTTCAAAAATGCCTTTGCACAGATCGACGTCCAGTTGAAGCGACGCTACGACCTGATTCCCAACCTGGTGGAAACGGCCAAAGGGTACATGAAACATGAACGCGAAACCCTGGACGCGGTGATAAAGGCCAGAAACAGCGCGGTCACGGCCAGCAACCAGGCGGCTCAGAACCCCGGGGACCCGGCGGCCATGAAGGCCCTGTCCGGTGCCGAAGGGGCCCTGTCCGGCGCCCTGGGCAGGGTGTTCGCCCTGGCGGAAAGCTATCCGGACCTGAAGGCCAACCAGAACATGCTGGCGCTTCAGGAGGAGCTGACCTCCACGGAAAACCGCATCGCCTTTGCCCGTCAGGCTTTCAACGACGCGGTTACCGCCTACAACATCGGCCGTGAAAAATTTCCCAACAACATAGTGGCGGGCATGTTCAACTTCGCCCAGGCCGAACTGCTGGAGTCCACCGAAAGTCCGGAAGAAAAAAAAGCGGTGAAGGTTTCTTTTTAACCTGAACGGCTTAATACAGGGTGCCCTATGGATTTTTTCGCGCAGCAGGACAATGCCAGGTCCAAAACCGGCATGCTGGTGGTGCTTTTTGTGCTTGCCGTGATACTGGTGATTCTCGCGGTTTACGCGGCCGTCATGGCCGTTTTCCTGTACAACTCCGCCGACCCTTCCGCGGATTTTTTTGATCTTCGTCTCTTTCTGGTCATCGCCGGCGTGACCTCGGCCGTCATCGGCGCGGGGAGCCTCATGAAAATCGCGGCCCTTTCCAAGGGAGGCGGCTATGTGGCGGAGAGCCTGGGTGGAAAACCGGTCAGCCGCTCCACCACGGATCCGGATGAACGCAAGCTGCTCAATGTTGTCGAAGAGATGGCGCTGGCCTCGGGAACGCCGGTCCCGCCGGTCTACCTGCTGGAAAACGAGGAGGGAATCAATGCCTTTGCCGCCGGGTTTTCGCCCGGAGACGCGGTCATCGGCGTCACCGGCGGCTGCTGCCGACAGTTGAACCGGGAAGAACTTCAGGGTGTGATCGCCCACGAGTTCAGCCATATTCTCAACGGCGACATGCGGCTCAACATCCGGCTGATGGGCTTTTTAGGCGGCATCATGGTGATCGCCACCATCGGCAACACGATTCTCCGGGGTTCCCGGCACCGTTCTTACAGCTCCAGGAAAAGCGACAAGGGCGGCGGCCAGATTCTGATCGTCGCGCTTCTGCTCCTGATCATCGGATACGCGGGCGTGCTGATCGGAAGGCTGATTCAAAGTGCGGTGTCGCGCCAGCGGGAATACCTGGCCGACGCTTCGGCGGTGCAGTTCACCCGCAGCACCGGCATTGCCGACGCGCTGAAAAAAATCGGCGGGTTTGCCTCGGGATCGAAAGTCAAATCGCCGGCCGCCGGTGAAGTGTGTCACATGTTTTTCGGCCAGGCCATCAGTTCTCTTTTTGCCACCCACCCGCCTCTGATCGACCGTATTCAAAAAATAGAACCGGGCTTTCGGGGGGAGTTTGCGGCCGCCGTTTCAGCCGCCGCGCCGGCCGCGGCCGCCTCGGCCGATGAATGGCTTTCCGGGTTTACCGCGCCGGGCGCCGGTGGAGGACTCTCCATCAACGCGGACACGGTGATAAAAAAGGTCGGCACCATCGCGCCGGAGAATGTCGCCTACAGCGCCGCCGTTCTCGCGGCCATTCCCCAGGCGGTCCAGGACGAAACCCGGGATATTCTGGGCGCATGGTCGGTGGTCTGCGCCCTGCTGCTCGACAAAGACCCGGCCCAACGGGAAAAACAGTTTCAGTCGCTGGCGGAATCGGCCTCGCCCATGCTACTGCGGCAACTGGAGAGCGTGGGGGAAAGGGTCCGGAACCTGTCGCCGGCACTGCGGCTGCCGGTTCTGGACACGGCCGTCTCCGCGCTCCGGCAGATGTCGCCCGAACAGTTCGGTCTTTTCAAGGAGCATATCCGGCTCCTGATCGAGGCGGACAACCGGATCACCCTTTTTGAATTCTGCCTTCAGGAGGTGATCCGCCACCGGCTGGAGGCGGTTTTTGTCGACGCCGCGCCGGGTATCCTTTACAAAAGCATCACGCCGCTGACCGCCGATGCGGCCGCTCTGCTGTCGGCCCTGGCCCGGGCCGGGCACCGGGACGCGGCCGACGCGGAAAGGGCCTTTCGCGCCGGCGTGGCGGCCCTTCCGGTCAGAAACGAATCAGAGGCCATGCCGGCAAAAGTTTCCTTCAAAGACCTGCACACGGCACTGGAACGGTTTGCCCGGTCCTCGCCCGGCGTTAAAAAAGCGATTTTTGACGCCTGCTGCCGATGCGTGCTGTTTGACGGCCGGGCATCGATCCAGGAGGCGGAACTGCTCCGTGCCGTGGCCTATGCCGTGGACATCCCCGCGCCGCCGTTTGTCATGAATGCTTGATTTTTTTGCCGTGCCGCGGAACCCTGACTGGTTTTCCCGGCCGTCCACGACCACCGGAAATAAAAAACCGGACAGGAGCGTTGTGCCAGAAAATGAGTGAACAGCCGAAAAAATCATTTGCCAGGCTGAACTATGAAATATGCAGCCCCCGGCAATGCAACCCGGATAAAGGACTCTGCGTGGCGGCGCCCGCGTGCAGCCATAAAGTCATCAAGCAGATAGACGACGCCTTTGAGCCGCCGGCCATCTTTCAGGACATGTGCATGGGGTGCTGGGACTGCATTGAAGCCTGTCCCCTGAATGCCATCGAGATCCATCACGTCACATAGCGGGTTTCCATCCATAAATGGCCTTTTTCCGCGATCTCTGCGTCAACTGCGGGCTTCCGTGTGCGGCGTGCGACAGTATGCCTTCAGTCAGCCTTTGTTTTCCTTAATCTTTCGAAAAGATTCTCATTTTACGGATTGGAAACACCACATGGTGTCATCCATGTCAAATGGATGGACACTGGCGATATACTTGCCCTGGCGGGGAAGGCCAAAGATGCGATGGCAGACTACTTCAGTTTTGCCGCCAGCGTGTCCCGGGCCGCTGTTGCCTCGGCAATGATGTTTTCCATGACCTGCCGAACGGAAAGCGTTTCGTGAATGATACCGGTAACCTGTCCCATGAGGAACACGCCTCTTTCCCGGTCGCCGTCATCAATAGCCAGTTTGACGGCCTTAAAGGCATTGGCCATGCGGGCCAGCTGTTTTGACCGGCGGTAGCCCGACAGCAGGATCCCGGCCATGGCCGCAATCCACGGGAAACCATACACCTCGGCGGCAAACCGGGAATTTACCAGGGCCTTGAACAGGTAAAGCCGGTCGGTCATCAGTTTTTGGGCGCCTGGAGAATC
>JBMORB010000363.1:0-8479 GCA_049320925.1 Thermodesulfobacteriota bacterium
TGTTTGGCCTGCTTCACGCACCCCCACTGGCACACCCCCGCGCCTTCGCATCCCCGCACGTTATGTTTCAGGGGTTTGGCTTCAATGTCCAGCTTTTGGGCGCCCCGCTTGACGATCTGGTAGTTCTTGCCCAGCACGTCTTCGGAGAGTTCCACCACGCTGATGGTTTTCTCCACCTTCTCAAAATAAGGAACCAGCGCGTCGTAGGAAAGCCCGGCGCAGTCATACCGGTCGGTCCACTTTTCAACCACCGGTTGAGGTGTGCGGAAGCAGGTGGCTGAATTGACGATGGTGGTGCCGCCCACCCCCTTTCCTAACGGCAGGGAAACCGGCGGAATCCCCAGCGTAACGGTAAAACCGTTGTCCCGGTACATCATGGCCATCATTTCGCCGGGGTCCTGGTTGAAGTTTCTGACGGAAAAACGGCTGCCCTCTTCCAGCACGGCCACGCGCAGCCCTTTTTCCGCCAGTTCCGCGGCCACCACGGCGCCGCCGGCGCCGGTACCGATGACGCAAACGTCCACGGTTTCGTGAATATCTCCGGTAATATCCCTGTATTCCCTGATCATTACGGCTTTACCCCCTCAAACTCATCGGTCACGGGAAATTTTTCGGCAAAACCGATGGCTTTTCTGGCTTCCGCGGTACCGTAGAAGGCGGGAAACACCAGAACCTTGAGCAGCATCACCATGCCGGTACCAAGGATTCCCGACCGCTCTGCCCGATGCAGCATCGTTTCCACATCGTTTTCCGAAAGCCGGGTGACGGGCACAAACCGCCGCGAAAAAACAATCGGCCATCCGTAATCCACCAGAACCAGCATGATCTTAAGCCCCAGCCGGGTCAGAAACGGCATGCGGGACATCGAGTAGTCCACCCGTGCCAGCCACTGGTCCGCCACGTGGACCGCGCCAAGAGCGAAATGGGGGCCGCCGGCCGGTATCATGCCCCGCCCCACGGCCAGAAGGATCCGCGCCTGACGGCGCGACAGCGTTCTGAAAGCCATAACGGATCTCCGGCCTTCCATGAATCAATCGTTTTGCGCGTCCGCGCGTCCGGTGTATGGGAACAGCCCCCCCAGCCTGAACCGGAAGGAGCAGATGAAAGCCAGTGTCTCGCGATAGGGGAAATAAACCACCGACTCGGAAATCACCTTTCCCGTCTCCAGTTCGGTTACCGTGCCGTAACATGTAACATGGGTCCGGTGAAGATTCCATGGCCAGAGGTTGCGCTTCTCCCCCAGGTACCTGTACGACCGGCCCTGTTCATCATTGAAAAACAGCTCGTAGCGGATCTTTCGCTCTGAAAAATAGAGCAGATGAAGCGACCCCTTGCAATCGGCCTTTTCCACAAGGCCATCCACGGTGATCCACCCCCGTGCTTCATTCCAGAGGAACTGGTCGGAAAAGGGGCTGGCCCATTGCGACAGGCTGCTGTTGCCCCAGGTCAGCGCAAAGGTAAGGGGACGTTCCTCCGCTCCCCGGCCATCGGTAAACCGGTGGGTTCCAGTCATCAACTCATTCAAGGTAAAACCGATCATGTCACCGCCTGTTCATGGTTTATCCAGTGTTATATGTTTTAAACCGTTCCTTTCCAAAATACAAGCAAAAGCCCACGGGCAGTGAAGCCGCCTTGACACGCCGGAGAGGCTGTATTATTAGCCCGGATATATATAATGATCGGTGGAATCCATGAGTCACTGCCCCGAAAAAGTGGAACTGCTGGCGCCGGCCGGCAACCCGGAAAAACTTGAAATCGCCATTCACTACGGCGCCGACGCCGTCTACTTGGCGGACCGGCGCTTTTCCCTGCGCAACGCGGCCGACAACTTTACCATTGAAGAACTGAAGGCGGCGGCCGATCTGACCCGGAAACACGGCGTCAGAATGTACGTGGCCTGCAACATCTATCCAAGGACTGTTGAGGCCGAAGCGCTGGCCGATTATTTTAAAACGCTTTCCGCCATCGGTCCTGACGGAATCATCATCGCGGATCCCGGGGTGATGAAACTGGCCCGGACTGTAATTCCTCATATTCCCGTTCACTTAAGCACCCAGGCCAACACCACCAGCCTGGATGCAGTCCGTTTCTGGGAGCGTCAGGGCATTTCCCGCGTCAACATGGCCAGGGAACTCTCCCTTTCGGAAATCCGGGAGGTCGCGGCCCGGACATCGGTCCGGCTCGAAACCTTTGTCCACGGCGCCATGTGCATGGCGTACTCGGGCCGTTGCCTGCTGAGCGCTTTTCTCTCCGGCCGGGACAGTAACCGGGGCCTGTGCACCCAGCCGTGCCGCTGGCAATACCACCTGACCGAAGAAACACGTCCCGGCGCATGGATGCCGGTTCTGGAAGATGACCGGGGGACCTATATTTTCAACGCCAGGGACCTGTGCATGATCGAGCATATCGACAAGCTGATCCATGCCGGCGTCGCCGCCCTGAAAATTGAAGGCCGCATGAAGAGCATTCACTACCTGGCCTCCACGGTCAAAGTCTACCGGGAAGCCATCGACGCCTACTATGAGAACCCGGAAGTCTACGGCGTTCAGGATCATTGGCTCGACCAGCTGGCCGCCGTCAACAACCGGGGATACTGTACCGGTTTTTACTTCGGCGCGGCCGATGGCCAGGCCATGAACTACACGGACACACCGCCCGGCCCTGAATATCGTTTTCTGGCCAAAATACTCCAGGCGCGTCCATCCGGGCAGGTTTTGGCGGCCATCAAAAACAAGATACGCGCCGACGAAACGGTGGAAGTGGTGACCCGCAAAGGGCCGCCGCGCACCGATACGGTACTGGCAATTTTCGACGCCGCCGGCCGGCAGATCAGCGAGGCCATGCCAAACAGCACGGCCACACTTCTGTTTTCCGGGGTCTATGGGTTCAACGACCTGGTCCGGCGCCGGGAAAACCCGCCTGAACCGTAAGGATGCCGGTCACCGGCATCTTCTTCCCCGGGCCAAAGATAAACGCCTGATCTGTTGCTTTTTTCCCCGATCGCGGATAAAATTGAACGTCCCAGACAGCCAGCCGGTGTTTTTACGAAAAACCGGCGGCGTCCGATGGCCGGTCACCGGTCAAACGACCCGCCGCAAGGCACGGCAAGACATACGGACACGGAACCGCGGGTCAAACCGCCATTAACCAACCTGGAGGCGCCTGATGCTTATCGAGGATGAAGAAAGTTTGCAGATGTATGTGGAAGAGTCCCTCGACCACATGGCAAATATAGAAAACAACCTCCTGGCCATTGAAAAGGGTGGCGACAACGCGGACCCGGAAATCGTCAACGAAGTGTTCCGGGCGGCCCACTCGATCAAGGGCGGCGCCGGCCTCATGGGGCTCAATAATATAAAGGAGCTCTCCCACCGGGTAGAGAGCGTCCTTGGCATGATCCGGGAAAAAAAGATAACGCCGGACCCCAACATCATCAGTATTGTCCTTGCCGCTTTTGACAAGCTTTACGAGATGGTCACCCACATCAGGGAAAGCGAAACCATCGACATTTCCGAGGAAGTGGTTTCCCTGACCGGACTGACCACCGCCTCTCTGCCGGCAGCCAAGAAGCCGGATGTGGCAAAGATGATCAACGTCATGTCGCCTGAAGGGGACGCGGCCCTGTTTCAGATCAGCCGTCTGGACCTGGACAAGGCCCGTAAAGGAGGCCGGGACCTGTATCTCATCGAGTGGGACCTGATTCAGGATATCCAGGAGCAGGAAAGATCCCTGATGGATATGATGAAATCGGTCTCCATGAGCGGCGACGTTCTGGACATCACCATGAAAATTGAGGCTGTGGGAACGCTGGAAGAAGGGCCGCCGTCCCGTATCCCCATCCTGATGCTCTACTCGTCCCGCATCGGCGAGGACATTCTGCCGTCGCTATTCAATGTTGAAAAGCACCAGGTATGCCGGGTGACCGAGGCCATGCTGGTGCCCGCGGAAGCCCGGCGCCCGGCCACGATCCGGCCCGCGGTTGAACCACCCGCCCATTCATCCCCGCCTCCCGTTCCGGCGGCCCCCGTGACGGAGCCCGTCGTCCAGACCGACGAGGACGCCGCGGCCGCCCCTGTTGAGGCCGACGCGGCCTTTGCCGATGATGACGACGGGCTCGTTCTTGACAACCTGAAAAGCCCCCAGGTCAAAGCATCCCTTTCCCAGACATCCCTGCGGGTGGATGTAAAGCTGCTGGACAACCTGATGACACTGGCCGGCGAGATGGTGCTCAGCCGGAACCAGCTGCTGCAAAGCCTGGCGGCCCGGAACGCGAAGACCATCGCTTCGGCGGCCCAGCGGATCAACATGGTGACCTCGGAACTTCAGGAAGTGATCATGCGCACCCGCATGCAGTCCATCGGCACCATCTTCAATAAGTTCCCCCGGCTGGTGCGCGACATGTCCCAGACCCTGGGCAAAAAGGTGGAACTCACCATCGAAGGCACCGACGTGGAACTGGACAAGACCATCATCGAGGCCATCAGTGAACCGCTGGTTCACCTGGTGCGCAACTCGGTGGACCACGGTATCGAGCCCCCGGGGAAACGGGCCCAGCTGGGCAAAAGCCCCATCGGGAGGATTCACCTGGCGGCCCTGCACGAGGCCGGTCAGGTCACCATTGAAATCACCGACGACGGCAAGGGCATTGACGACCAGCTCATCGTGGCCACGGCTATTCGCAAGGGCCTGATCACCGAACGGCAGGCCGCCGACATGTCGCAAAAAGAAAAAATGGAACTGATCCTGCTGCCGGGTTTTTCCACCTCGGACAAGGTCACCGACGTCTCGGGCCGGGGCGTAGGCATGGATGTGGTGAAGACCAACCTGGAAAAGCTCAGCGGCACCATGGATATCGACTCGGTAACAGGCAAATATACCACCATCAGCATCAAGCTGCCGCTCACCCTGGCCATTATCCCCAGCCAGATCATAGCGGTCGGCAACGAAAAGTACGCCATCCCCCAGGTCAATCTGGACGAGCTGCTCCGTATTCCCGCCGACCAGGTGAAAAACCGCATTGAAAAAGTGGGGGATGCGCCGGTGGTGCGGCTGCGGGGAAGGCTCCTGCCACTGGTGGACCTGGCTGACGTGATGGGTATTGAAAAGACCTTTACGCACCCCGAAAACGGGCGGCAATACGCCGAACGGCGTCAGAACGTGGCGGACCGCCGGTCCCGGCAGCACATGTCCGGCCCTGAATCCTCCGAAGCGCCCTTCACCCCTGAAAAGGAGGGACGCGCCGGGGAACGGGTGCCGCCCAGCCGCAGGAAAACCGAGGACCGCCGGTTCCACGCCACCAGCGCCGTCAACATCGCGGTGGTCTTTCAGGGCAACAGCCGTTACGGCCTGATCGTGGACCGCCTGCTGGACTCCGAGGAAATCGTGGTCAAGCCCCTGGGCCGGCATTTCAAGCAATGCCAGGAGTACAGTGGCGCCACCATCATGGGCGATGGGCGGGTGGCGCTGATTCTGGACGTGGCCGGCATCTCCCATTCAGCGCGGCTCAAAACCCTGGAGATTTCCGAGAAGGCCCAGCAGCGGGAGGCCGAGGAAAAGGGCGATGCCACCGCGCCGGCCCAGACAAAAGCATCCCTGCTGATGTTTTCCAACGGCCCGAATGAGCAGTTTGCCGTCTCGCTGAGCCTGGTGGAACGCATCGAGAGCATCAACCCGGCCGCCATCGAACACGTGGGCGGGAAAAGGGTCATTCAATACCGGGGCGGAGCCCTGCCGCTCTTCTCGCTCCACGAGGTGGCCGCGGTCAATCCCCTTCCACTGGCCAGCGAACTGGCGGTCATTGTCTTTTCCGTGGGCGGCAAGGAGATCGGCCTGATGGTGACCCCGCCGGTGGATGCCATCGAGGTGCCCATCACCATTGATTCGAAGGCGCTCAAACAGCCCGGCATCATCGGGTCGGCCATCATTCACGATCACACCACCCTGCTGGTGGATGTTTTCGAGGCCGTCAGGGCCGTCTATCCCGACTGGATCACCGGCAGCGGCGCCCCGTCCCGGACCCCGGTGGCCGATAAAAAGGCCACCCTCCTGTTTGCCGAGGACTCCGACTTCTTCCGGCACCAGGTCAAAGGGTTCCTGGAGGAAGACGGGTATGCCGTGCTGGAGGCCAAGAACGGCCAGGATGCCTGGGACATCATCGACAAAACCGACCAGCCCGTGGATCTGGTCATCACGGACATCGAAATGCCGGTCATGGACGGATTTGAATTGACCCAGAAACTCAGAGGCGACGGCCGTTTCCGCCACATCCCCGTGCTGGCCCTCACGTCACTGGCCGGCGAGGAAGATATCGTCCGCGGCAAACAGATCGGCATCACCGACTATCACATTAAAATGGACCGGGAAAAGCTGCTGGACACCGTAAAGCGACAACTGGCAACGGACGCCGGATAACGGCCGCGGACCGGGACCATCAGGGGAAAACCTTGACAAGACAGCCGTGAACCTGACCGTCATAAAGGAGCGATCATGCGCAAAGGGCTTAAACGCAGTGAACGGGCGGAACTGATCACGTTCTATATCGGCAACACGCTGTGCGGCATTGACATCACCGACATTCAGGAAATTAACAAGCAGACCACCAATCTCACCTGGGTGCCCCGGGCCCCGGAATACGTGGTGGGGGTGCTCAACCTGCGCGGCATGATCGTGACCGTGGTGGACATCGGCAAAAAGCTGGGGCTCAATCCTCTTGAAGCGGGAAAGCACAGCCGGAACGTCATCGTCCATTACAAGGACGAACTGGTGGGCATCCTGGTGGACCAGGTCAGCGAGGTCATCTCGTCGGATGCCACTGATATCGAACCGGCCCCGGCCAACCTGGGCGGCGTACAGGGCGAGTATTTCAGCGGCGTTCTGAAAACCGACCGCCACCTGATCGGCATTCTGGATGTTCACAGAGCCCTTTCGGACGACTAGCCCGACGGCACCGTCGCCCTTTATTCTATACAATACCAAGCGAACGCGAAAAAGAGATGGAATCTACTGAAAAGCTGAGAGTCCTGGTGGTGGACGACACCATCCTGTATAGAAAAATCGTGAGCGACGCTCTGGCCGACATTCCCAACGTGGAAATCGTGGGAACGGCCAACAACGGCAAAACCGCCCTGGCGCGCATCCTCTCCCTTCACCCCGATCTGATCACCCTGGACGTGGAAATGCCCAGCATGGACGGCATTGAGGTACTCGAAGAAATTGCCCGCATGCGGATCGACGTTGGGGTCATTATGCTCAGCTCCCTGACCTATGAGGGCGGCGAGCTGACCGTCAAGGCGCTGCAGCTGGGGGCTTTTGATTTCATCCCCAAACCGGAACTCAGCTCTATTGCCGATAACCGCCAGTACATCCGGGACCATCTGTATTCCATCCTGCGTTCCTTTTCCAACCGGCGGGAGATCAAGCGCATCCTTTCGGGAAAAGCCGTCTTCAGGCGTGAGACGCCGGACCAGCCGCCCGCGCCGGGCGCCCGGTCCATCGTCACCGCCGAAACCGTGGCCCATCGCCTGGAGAAGGCGGGCCGGCGGCCCCGCCGGGCCACCGGATCCCGCATGGTGGCCATCGGCATTTCCACGGGCGGCCCCCGGGCGCTGGGAACGCTGATCCCCATGCTGCCGGCGGACCTCAATGTTCCCATCATGATCGTTCAGCACATGCCGCCCCTGTTTACGCAGTCCCTGGCCAAAAGCCTGAACGCCAAAGCGTCGCTCTTTGTCAAGGAGGCGGAGCCGGGTGAAGAACTGACCCCCAACACCGTTTATATCGCGCCGGGGGGCCGGCATATGAAGCTGGCCTCCGGCGCCGGAAAGAAAATGATCACCATCACCGACGACCCGCCGGAAAACAGCTGCCGGCCATCGGCGGACTACCTGTTCCGTTCCGTGGCCGAGCACTTCGGAGAAGCCGCCACCGGCGTCATCATGACCGGCATGGGATCGGACGGCAACCGCGGGCTGGAACTCATGCGGCAGAACAACGGTTTTATCATCGCCCAGGACGAGGCCACCTGTACCGTCTTCGGCATGCCCAAGTGGCCCATTGAAGCCGATATCGTGGATGTGGTAGCGCCCCTGGAACGGATCGCCGGGGAAATTATCAACTCCGTCAGAGCGTCCAAATAGCCAGGTTAACCGGCTCATGGCCAAAATCACCCCCATCGAATTCAAGGTTTTTACCAAGTACATCTTTGATATCTGCGGGATCACCCTCAAGGAAGGCAAAGAGTACCTGGTGGAAACCCGTCTCTCGCCGCTTCTGGAAAAGCACGGGTGCGTCTCCTTCAGTGAAATCTACTACAAGGCCAAACGGGACAAAGACCTTGAAAAAGAAGTCATCGACGCCATTTCCACCAACGAAACCTTCTTTTTTCGGGATGTCACGCCTTTCGAGGTGCTGCAGCACAAGATCCTTCCGGACCTGATCGACCGGCGAAGCGCCGCCCGCCGGCCGAGCGCCAGAATCCCCA
>JBMORB010000364.1:0-8420 GCA_049320925.1 Thermodesulfobacteriota bacterium
CACCGGCGACCCTGTTGTTGTGACCGGCGTGGCCGAAGGCACGACCGCCTACGACGCGGTGAACTACGCGCAGTTCAGGCGTGAGATCGACCGTCTGGACAAGCGGATGGATGAGTTTGCCGGCGGCGTGGCCTCGGTGGCGGCCCTGGCGGCCATTCCGTCGCCCACCAACGGCAAGTGCTTCTCCATAGGGGCCGGCTACGGCAACTATGACGGTGAGAGCGCAATTGCCATTGGCGGCAAGGCCTGCGTGTTCAGCAAGAACATCGTGGTGACCGGTGGAGCGGGCTTCAGCAACGACCAGACCACGATCAACGCGGGTATCGGCTGGAGCTTCTAGCCCGTCCCGACAGAAAGTTAAACAACCTTGAATCCTGCCGCCCGTATACTTGCGGGCGGCAGGATTTTTTTTGCCCGTGTCTTTCTGAATCAGCGGGCGCCCTTTACCGGAAGGCGTTTTCCTGATAAAGTTTGCCGGAAAGCTACAAGGGGAAATCTAAAACGGGAGCTTCTTCTTATGTAAAAAAATGGGATTTAATTTTTGCTGACTTCATTTTTTTTTGCACCGCAAAGACGCAAAGAGCGCAAAGTATTGTGTTTCGTTTCCCGGGGAAGCGATCGTTTTTTACGCGAAAGCGCTCATATTTTTCTTTGCGTCCTTTGCGTCTTTGCGGTGGATTCTAATTTTTTGAGATTCTCACAAGTCAATGGGCAGGAATAAAATCAGCCAATGACAAACCCAACCGACATAGCGCCACGGACAGTCCAGCGATTGCTGATCCGGTCGTCCAACTGGATCGGCGACGCCGTGATGACCACGCCGGCGGTGCGGGCCGTCCGGGAGATCTTTCGCGACGCCCATATAACGATCCTGGTCAAACCGCTTTTTGCGCCGGTGTTTGAACACAGCCCCCGGGTGGACCGTGTGATGCTTTACGATGACCGGATCCGCCACCGGGGACTGGCCGGCAAGCTGCGCCTGGCCGCCGACCTTCGCAAAGATCATTTTGACGCGGCCCTGCTGTTTCCGAACTCCTTTGAGGCGGCCTTTATCACGGCCGCGGCCCGCATTCCCGTTCGCATGGGATACCGCACCGACGGCCGGGGCCTGCTGCTGACCCATGCCGTGGGCAATCCCGGGCGTTTCAAACAGGGCCATCACGTGGATTATTACCTGGGTCTTCTGCGGGGCCTGGGGTTTGAAACGGAAAACCGGGGTCTTGAGCTTTACACCGGCGACAGGGAAAAGGAAGAGGCCCGGCAGATACTTTCCGCCAGCGGCCTTGCCGGCCGGCCCCTGCTGGGCATCAGCCCCGGCGCCACCTTCGGGCCGGCCAAGCAGTGGTTTCCCGAACGGTACGCGGCCCTGATAGACCGGCTGTGCGCGGCGCGGCCGTGGGCTGTAATGATCCTGGGCGGTCCCGGCGACCGGGAGACCGCCGAAAAGATCGCTCGCAGCGCCCGGACCCCGGTGATCAACCTGTGCGGCCGGACTACCGTGGGCCAGGCCATGGCCCTGGTGGAGCAGTGTGGTCTGTTTGTCACCAATGATTCCGGCCTGATGCACGTGGCAGCGTCCTTTGATATCCCACTGGTGGCGATCTTCGGCTCCACCAGCGCGGTGGCCACCGGTCCCCTGGGCAGAAGAAGCCGGGTGGTGCAGGTGAAAATGGCCTGTAACCCCTGCCTGAAACCCGAATGCCCGGAAGGGCATTTAAAGTGCATGGAACAGGTGACCGTTGAGATGGTGGCCGATGCCGCGGCCTCCCTGCTGGCCGGGGAGAGTGGCCCATGAATATTCTGATTGTCAAACTTTCCGCCATCGGCGACGTGGTGCATACCCTGCCGGCCTTAAACGCGCTTCGGCGTTATTACCCCGATGCCCACATCACCTGGGTGGTGGAGGAGGCCGCCGCTTCCCTGGTCCTTGGCCACGCCGCCTTAGACCGGGTCATCATTTCCCGGCGTAAACGGTGGATAAAACAGCTCAAAGCCGCTCCCGGTATCGTGATCTCGGAGGCAAGGACTTTTTTACGGGAGCTGCGGGACACCGAATACGAGGTGATTCTCGATTTTCAGGGGCTTTTGAAAAGCGCCGTGCTGGTGGCCCTGGCCAGAGGAAAGCGTAAAATTGGATTCGGCCGTGGCATGCAGCACCAGGAGGCAAGCTATCTTTTTTACAACGAACCGGTGCCGGCCGTGGACATGGAGGTTCACGCGCTTTTACGCTATATCCGCATGCTGGCGCCCCTGGGCATTCCCGAAAGCATCCCCATCGAATACCTTCTGCCGGTGTCGCAGGAGGATCGGCGCGAGGCAAGCCGGCTGGTGAAAGAAACAAGAAACGGCCGTTCCCATGTGGCGGCCGTAAACCCGGTGGCCCAGTGGGACACCAAGCTCTGGCCGCCGGAAAAATTCGCCCGACTGGCCGATGCCCTCGTCGAACGGCACGATACCTCGGTGGTGTTTACCGGTGGCCCGGAGGACGGCCCGGCCATTGAGCGGATTCAGGCTTTGATGAAAAACCGGGGCCTCAACCTGGCCGGAAAGACCAGCCTGCCCGGGCTGGCCGCGCTGTACAAGGCCGTGGACGTGGTGGTCACCACCGACACCGGGCCCATGCACATTGCCGCGGCCGCCGGCGCTCCGGTGGTGGCCCTGTTCGGCCCCACGGCGCCCTGGCGCACCGGACCCTTTGGCGACAATAACCGGGTGGTGCGGGCCGATCTTTCTTGCAGCCCCTGTTTCAAGCGGGCCTGCGATGCGTGGGAGTGCATGGACCGGATTACCGTGGATCAGGTGCTGGCCGCCGTTGTCGAACTTCGGCCCGACATGTCCGCTGATTGAAAGGGGTTTTCCGGGAGTGTCAGCAGGTGGCGCCGCGCAGCCGGTCCATGGCCCGGCGGATGAAGGCGGCGTGGCTGTTGAAGGCGATGGACGGCATGTTTTCTACCGTGAAAAAGGCCACGTCTTCGGCGTCGTCGCCGGGTATCGGATCGCCGGTGTACCGGGTGACCAGGTAGCCCACGATCAGCACCGTGCCGTAGGTATCGCTGTTGTTGGTTTCCACTCCCAGAAGCACATCAATGGTGCCGGTGATGCCGGTCTCCTCGGTCAACTCCCTCAGCGCGCCCCGGTCCGGGGCCTCGGCAAGTTCGATAAACCCGCCGGGCAGACACCATTCGCCTTTTTTGGGTTCCACGCTCCGTCTGACCAGCAGAATGCCCGACGCCGGGTCGGCCACCACCACGGCGGTGGCAGGCACCGGGTTTTCGTAGATCGGCGTGTCGCACCGGATGCAGTAGGGCCGGATGCGGCCTTCGTGATTCCGCCGTTCGAGCGCCACGCCGCAGAAAGGACAGTAAAGTTTTTCTTTCACCAGAATCGCGGAAAATTTTTAGAAATTAAAATTCACCGCAAAGACGCAAAGGACGCAAAGAAAAGAATGGATGGCTCCGCGTAAAAACAGCAACTGCCTTTCCGCGAAGCGAACCATAAACCTTTGCGAACTTTGCGTCTTTGCGGTGCAAAAGCAATTGACCTCAGTCGTCAAAGTTGCCGGCCGGCCCCTTTTCCGATGCCAGGCCGGCGGCTTTCTGATGAATCTTTGCCTCGGTCCAGTCGTCGGGGTTTTCAATCCTTTTTGCCAGGGGGCCGGGGTCATGGGATCCCTTCTTGAGGATGGCCTCAATCACCAGAGGCGCGGTGTCCGTGGCATTTAGCACGGTGGTCAGCATGTTGTAGACAAAATCCTCCACGCCGCGGACCATGCGCTCTTTGATTTCTTCGGGCTGGGCCTGCATCGGGTTGTCGAACGGCAGGTTGAGTTTCTTGTAGTCACCGGCCTTGATGCCCTTTGAATCGGCATGCTCGCGTATTTTGGTCCACAGGGCGTCGGTCATGCCCTGATCGCTTTTTTTCACGAAGTTGCCGCTGGCGTCCAGAAACGCGTTGCCGTAGTCGTTGACTTCCAGGCCCCAGGAAATCATCTGAAGGGCCGTGGCCACGTTGGCCTTGGTGGTGCGGGTCTCGGCGGCGATGCGCCTCAGCCGGTCCGAGTTGTTGCCGGACGTGCCGTGCTGAGCCCCGTAAACCTTGTAAGGCGCGATGGCGTTGTGAATTTCGGCGGTGAGTTCCACCTGAATGCCCTGGTCGCTGGCCTCGATGCCGTGGGTGGTGCCGTTGTTCAGGGCGATCCAGTCCGGGAAGATGTTGTGGGCGTTCAGCCCCTGAATCAGAAAAAGGGCCTCTTCTTTCGTGGAGAGCCCGGCCTTGCCCTTGATTTCACCCACCTCGGTTTCCAGACCGGCCCACGAAGGCACATAGGGATTCAGCGCGATGTTGGCCAGCAGGTTCTGGTCGTCGGGCATGTGGGAGGCGTCAATGGCGATGGAGGTGATACCCGCGTCAAAAAGCGTGGGGATTTCCACTCTGGCGTCGGCAATGTCTTTTTCGTTCTTGATGCCATAGTGGTCCGCGTGAATGGCCACCGGCACGGTGATGGCCATCTCATTGCAGAAGGCGTCCACCTGGCGGGCCATGTTCCAGTAATTCACGGCGCAGTAGGCGCTTCTGCCGCCCTCGGATTTGGCGATTTCGATGATGATGGCGGCGTTGGCCCGCTGGGCCGCGCGCAGGGCGCCCCGGATGATAAAACTGTTTCTGCCGTTGGCCGCCATGGTGATGGCCTTCCCCTTGGCGGCCAGTGCCTGGTTGACATACCGTCCGCTGACGATCAGGGCGCTGGAGTGGGGAAACAGCTTGACGATGTTCGGGGGCCGTCCCACCTGGACGGCGGCTTTAAAATCGGCGGTGTAACGGGCGTTGTGCATGGTACAAACCTCCGTGGTTTTAAGCGGGTTTGATTCTCGCGGTTTATTTCTTTTTCTCTTTTTCCTTCAAATCCTGAAGGGCTTTTTCGATGTCCTGCCGAACCTTTTCGTTGTATTCCCTGGCCTCTTTTTCAAAGGCCTTTCGTTTTTCATGAAACGCGTCGAACCGCTCTTCGAAAAGTGCCATCTTTTGATGGTACACCTCGATTTCTTCATTGGTGACCGCCGCTTCTCTCGCTTTTAAAAGTTCGGCCTGTTCCACCTTGAGGGCCTCAAATTCTTTCTGAATGGCCTGCTCCCGGGCCCTGAGTTCCGCCACCTTCCCGGCGCCTAAATCACCCGGCCCCGTGTTTTTGCCGCCCGGCACATTTGTCGCCGGGGCACCGGTCACTGCCGGGGACTGGGAAGGAGCAGTGGGTAAGGACTTGATTTCCTGCTCCTTGTCGACGGCTTTTCTGTACTGGGGAGGGATGGCTTCCGGGCTGTTGGTGTAATGGGTCTGACCGTTTTCATCCACATATTTATAGATTTCAGCCACGGCACCTGAACACAGAAAAAGAAAAAACGCCGCAACGGCGGCACAGAGAAAAGCGGCCGGATATTTCATATACGCCTCCGTCGATACAGGGAAAAACGAGAAGTGGGAAGTTCCCGGTTTGCGGCCATTCTACCCCGCCCGTTTCCGGATTGTCAAGACGGGAGGCCCCCCTGGCCCAGGGTACGCCAGGCCGGGAAACAGATATTGCCCGGAACGTGATAATTTAGTAGGATAACGCATTTTCCAGGCGATGGAGGATTTTTGCATATGCCGATGTCCAGTGATTTTTCAAATCGACTGTTTCCCGTTCTTGAGCGGGTGGCGGACCATTACGGCACCCCCTTTCATATTTATGACGAGGCCGGCATCCGCCGGACCGGCAAGGCGGTGCTGGACGCCTTTTCCGGCCTGCCCGGTTTTCGCGAGTATTTCGCGGTCAAGGCATTGCCCAACCCCCGGATTCTTTCCATCATGCGTTCCATGGGGTTCGGGTTCGACTGCAGCTCCGTTCCCGAACTGGTGCTGGCCCGGCAGGCCGGGGCCGCCGGCGAAGAGATCATGTTTACCTCCAACAACACCTCGGCCGATGAGTTTGAGGCGGCCCTGGCCGACGGCGGGTGCATCCTGAACCTGGACGACATCTCCCTGATCCCCAAGGTGCCCCGCCTGCCGGAACTGATCTGCTTCCGCTACAATCCCGGCGAGCGGCGCACGGGCAACGCCATTATCGGCAACCCGGTGGAGGCCAAGTACGGCGTTGCCCATGACCAGATCCTGGAGGCGTACCGGCGGGTGCGGGACATGGGCGTTAAGCGGTTCGGCCTGCACGCCATGCTGGCCTCCAACGAGCGCAACCACACCTACATGGTCACCACCGCCGAGATGCTGCTCGACCTGGTGCGCGACATCGCCGACACCCTGAATATCCGCTTCGAGTTCGTCAACATCGGCGGGGGCCTGGGCATTCCCTACCGGCCGGGCGAGGCCCACCTCGACCTTCGGGCCATGGGCGCGGAAATCCGCGCCGCCTTTGAACGGTTCGGCCGGGAGCGGGGCTGGACGCCGCGCCTGTATATTGAAAGCGGCCGCTTCATGACCGGTCCCCACGGCGCGCTGGTGACCCGGGTGATCAACCGCAAGCATATTTACCGCACCTACGTGGGCGTGGACGCCTGCATGTCGGCCCTGATGCGGCCCGCCATTTACGGGGCCTACCATCACATCACCCTTCCGGGAAAGGACAGAGGCCCGCTGGAAACCGTGGACGTGGTGGGGGCGCTGTGCGAAAACAACGACAAGTTCGCCGTTCAGCGGGACCTGCCCGTGGCCGCCGAAGGGGACCTGATGGTGATTCACGATACCGGGGCCCACGGCATTGCCATGGGGTTTAACTATAACGGCCGGCTGCGGCCAAAGGAACTGCTGCTGCGCGAAGACGGCGGCGTGGAACTGATCCGGCGGGCCGAAACACCGGACGACTATTTCGCGACGCTGGCGTTTGAGGCGAACGTAATGCGGCCATAGCGTGGTTGCACCTGGTCCTTCCCGCCTGCCTAAATCGATATCGAAATCGGGATCGGTATCGGGATCGAAATCGAATCGAGCACGCGCATGAGCAAGAGCAGGATTTAAATCGGCGGAAAAAATCTATGAAACCTGTTGTCGTCATACTGGGCCGGCCCAACGTGGGCAAATCGACCCTGTTCAACCGTCTCACCGGCACCCGGGACGCCCTGGTGGATGACATGCCCGGCGTGACCCGGGACCGTCTCTACGGGGCTGCCGAGTGGAACGGCGTGCCGTTTAACGTGGTGGACACCGGCGGTTTTTTAAGCGGTGACGACGACATCTTCAGGGACCATATTCAGTTCCAGATCCGCCAGGCCGTGGCCGAGGCCGACGCGGTGCTGCTGGTGTTTGACGGCAAGAGCGGCGTTTCCCCGTTCGACCGGGAAGCCATGGTCTTTCTGCAGGAGGTTTCCTGCCCGGTTTTCTACCTGGTCAGCAAGATCGACAGCCCCGAGCGGGAGATCGATATGGCCGAGTTCTACAACCTGGGCGTCAACAACCTTTACCCGGTTTCCGGGGCCCATGGCTACGGCGTCAGCGACCTGATGGACGACCTGGTGGCGGCCCTTCCCGCAACCCCGGCGGAGGAGGAACCCGCCGACAGGATCAAGCTGGCCGTGGTGGGCCGGCCCAACGTGGGCAAGTCCACCCTGGTCAACCGCATTCTGGGCCAGGAGCGCATGATCGTCAGCGACGTGCCGGGCACCACCCGGGAAAGCGTGGACACCGTGTGCGAGATCGACGGCCGGTCCTACCTGCTCATCGACACCGCGGGCCTGCGGAAAAAAAGCCGGGTCTCGGCGAAGCTGGAGAAGTTCTCGGCGGTCAAGACCTTAAACAGCCTGGACCGGTGCGACATCGCCCTGATCCTGCTGGACGCTTCGGAAGGGGTCACCGACCAGGACATCACCATCGCGGGGTATGCCCTTGACCGGGGGTGCGGCTGCATTTTTCTGATCAACAAGTGGGACCTGGCAAAAGAGGCGGGAAAAGAGGCCAAACAGTTTTATGACGACCTCAAGGACCACACCAAGTTCCTGAACTTCGCGCCGGCCCTGACTATTTCGGCGGCCACGGGTTTTCGGGTGAAAAAGATTTTTGAAGAGATCAACGCGGTGTATGACCAGTTTGCCTTTACCGTCAAGACCGGGGAACTCAACAATATTTTTACGCGGGCCACGCGGGCCAAGGACCCGCCCTTTCACAAGGGCCGGCGCCTGAAGTTCAACTACGCGGTCCAGGTTTCCACCCGGCCCCCCACGTTTGTCTGCTTCGTGAACTTTCCGGACGGGGTCCATTTTTCCTATAAACGGTATCTTCTCAACGCGATCCGGCGGGAGACGGGTCTGGACAAGACGCCGATCCGCCTGTTTTTCCGCGAGAAGCCGGGCCGCATCGACTTTGGCGCGTTAAAGCCGTTCAATAAGATGGGCGGGAAAAAAGCGCGGCGGAAATAGCAGGGTGTTTTTTTGATTTTATCC